>CAZZYE010000593.1:0-5356 GCA_964658145.1 uncultured Stigonema sp. | reverse complement strand
TCAAATATGGTTTACCGTTTGGAGTATAATCCCACACCATCCCCGAATTGCGAACGTCTAGATAATCGTAATTGCGCTCGACGGTTAGAGTGTTTACACCCCGAAACAACAACAATTCAGAATCCTCTGGATTCAATCCGGCGGAGAGTTCAAGCCTTAGTTGGCTCCTCAACGTAGCCTTGCAGGTTCTCAGGCTCAAATTGTCGTAGAATGCGAGTAGCTTGACGGATTAATTCTTCAGTCCCCTTGACTACGATCAGATACTTGCCCTCATTGAGGCGGTTACGATAGGGTAGAGCGTCTCCACTACCAACCGTTAAACCGACTCCACCGCCGACGAAGTATGCTCCCATTGCACCAGCACCGGCTCCCAGTAGTCCACCAATGAAGTGATTTCCAAGGTTGCCAATGGGAAATATCTCGATGCCTGTTAACAGGTTGAAGGCGTAACCCGCCACAAAACCGAAGGGAATCAGCCAGGATGACAGGCGGGTTGCCCCTTTCTTGGCTTGCTGATTAGGGTCGATGAACCCATACTCATCAGCACTTTTGTATCCCGTACCCAAAATGTCAATTTGATTGGTGGGTAAACCTTCTTTTTCTAAGGCAGAGTAAGATTCTTCTGCCTGTATCCGATCTGGTAAAACTGCAACAAGATAATTCATAGTTTGATTCCAAGGCGATCGCTGTGTAATTTTTTATTCAACAAAATCAGTCACCCATTAGGTGACAAGTCAATAAATAGAGTCTCTTAATAATGAAACTTAAGCACAACAGTAGGAAAAAACCTCAATCTTGAGAATGAAGATGGAGCTATTAATGAGCGGCTGGAGCTTTAGCACCGGCACCGCCTTTACCCAGGAATAGCAACAGAGGCAATGAGCAAAGAAACACAACTCCGACCACTCTAAAGATGTCAGCGAAAGACAAAACGGCAGCTTGTTGATTAATCGTCTGATCAATTACGGTTAGTGCCTGCTGATGAGCTGTCACAGCATCCATCCCCCGGCTCTGAAATAGCCCTGTCAACAAGTCGAGGCGCTGATTCGTTTCTGGATCGTAAGGAGTAACATGAGTCACCAGCATCGCTCGATGGAAAGCCTCTCGTCGATCTAGCAGCGTCGTCAGTATGGCAATTCCCACGCTACCGCCTAATTGGCGGGTGAGATTGTAAAAGCCAGACCCTGCAGAAATATCCTCTTTAGGTAGGGGAGCCAAACTAGCCAGACTTAGGGGGAGAAACATCAAAACTGTAACCGCTCCTCGCGCTATCAAAGCCCAGAATAAATCATCCGTCCCCGTCTGTGGGGTAATGCTCGACAGTTGAAACATGACTAACGCCATGCCAATAGCACCGCAAGCAATTAGCAGTCTGGCATCGAGTTTACCCGATAACTTGCCTAACATAATCATCGTGATTGCTGAGGCTAAGGCTCCAGGAGCCAGCAATAGTCCCGTCTGCGTTGCCGTAAAGTGGAGTATACTCTGGGCAAAGATCGGTACGGCAAAGAGCGCTCCGTAAAGTCCCATACCAAGAATTCCTGAGTAAAGACTCCCGGCGGCTAGGGAGCGGTGACGCAGTACCCTTAAGTCAACCGCAGGATGTTTAGCCGAGAGTTCGCGCCAAATGAATAGTCCCAGTCCGATAAAACCAACCATTGTTAGAGTGGAAATGAAACTAGATTCAAACCAGTAGTCTTTCTGCCCTTCCTCTAACACGGTCTGGAAGCTGCCTATGGCAATCACCAAAAGCGCAATTCCCCACCAATCAACGCTTTGGTTTTGCTGCTCACCTTTGTTTTTGTCCTTTAGTAAAAATGTCCAAGCCATTGCTACAGCCAAGATGCCAAAGGGAATATTGACAAAGAAGATCCAGCGCCAACCTAGGCCATCGGTCAAGTATCCCCCTAAAGTCGGACCAATGGCTGGACCTGCAATCACCCCAACGCCAAAAACCGCCTGGGCGACGCCTTGCTCTTGAGGTGGGAAGGTCTCGAAGAGGATTGCTTGAGCTTTGGCAAGCAACCCTCCACCGCATAAACCTTGAAGAATGCGTGAAATAATCAGCATCGGGAGATTAGAGGACAGACCGCACATTACCGAGGCAATGGTAAAGCCAATGAGTGAGAAGATGAAGTAGGTCTTCTTGCCAAAGTAATCTCCTAGCCAAGCGCTTAAAGGAATCAGGATAACGTTGGCGATCGCATATGAGGTTACGACCCAGCCAACTTCAGTAATTGTTGCTCCCAAACTCGCTTGAACGTCCGTCAGGGCAACATTGACAATGCTGGTGTCAATCACTTCTAGAATGGCTCCTAGAGAAGCCGTGGCGGCGATCGCCCACCGACGTGGTCCGTAGACATAACCAGACGGTGTAGGAGTTGAAGGTTTAGTTTTATTAGAAGTTGGACGGTTGGAGATTGTGGTCATAGGAATAGGGATAAACTTGAGGGAGAAGTGCTACGTACTGTTTTCTTCGCATTGGCAACCTACAGGGGAGCAGCACTGATACCGCGCACAAAAATATCTACGCAATTCTCGATATAGTTTTCACGGCTATAGAGAAGATTTAGCGCTGCACTGCGACGCAGCATTCCGGCTAAAAGCATACCTATAAAAATATCTATAGCTGGAACCAGGTCAAGGTCTAATCGCACCGTTCCTCTTGTCTGACCGCTGCGCAGATAAGCCACCAGTTTTTCTTTCATAGACCAGGCAGCGTCTTGCATAACTCGCCGCGCTGCCTCAGGATGCCTTTTGGCTTCCCCAATGAAGGTACGAATTAAATCTTCTTGCGCCTCCAGCATAGAATTGTATAGCTGGGCGTAGTGCCTTAAGTCAAGGCGAAGATCCTGCGTCCATTCTTCTGGGTGCGCTAGGGCTTCTGTTTGTAGCGCCAACACATTCTCAATCACTGCCTCCAAGAGTTGTTCTTTGCTGGCGAAATGACGAAACAAAGTCACCTCATTCACGCCTGCAACACGAGCAATTTCACGGGTTGTTGCTCCTTGAACACCCGCAGAGGCAAATACTTGGGTGGCAGCTTCTATTAACCGCCCACGAGTAAGGGCGGGAGAACGTATTGTTTTATTCATTTGAGGAAAGCAAGTGCTTACTTGCATTATAATCAATGTTTGACAGATTGTAAATAAATGCACTAGCTGTAGCGACCATTGCAGGTTGCTACAACTAGCCAACAATTTGACAACTGAAACTTCAAGATGACAGCGTTGCTTACACGCCAAAGTGGATAAGGGCGGCGCGGATCGCGATGAACCACACCGCGAGGGTGGCAAATAGGTAGAGGTAGAACCGAAGCATGATGAGATTGAATGTGCAATGGACAGCGCTATGCAATACGCGAAACACAACGAAGACCCAGGCGGCGTTCACATACACTGTATCCACCTGCTTCGTCATGAAGAGGTATAAGACAAGCGCATAGAAAAGTACCGGAATCTCGAACAGGTTCTTGAGGTTATCCGATGGATTGGATACGTTTGGTGGCGAGATCTGCGCCAGTGTGCCAGGTACAGCAAGATCCTTCGAGCGGATCTCTCTACTTGTGATGAAACTGATACGGCGGATGTACATATACACCCAGACTAAAAGTGTCAGAAACACTGTCGCAAAGAATGGACTGAAGATTGCATCTTGCGTCATTTCTACCTCTCAAACTTGATCGTTCTGATAGTTGGTGGGCGATAAAATGCGCCAGATGCAATGTACAAGGCTTGAAGAAACATATTCCAAATTTGTTGTCATGTCAAGTTTTTTTTGAGATTAAAGGATACTATAAGCTGGATACACATATGCTTCTAGACCTCGATCGGGTACACTTTAGACAACTTGATCTATGACTTGTCCCCTGAAGCTTCTTTTTGAAGCCATCAACCAAGCCCGTAGTGAACATGACATGCGATCGCAAGTCGTGCCAAAAATTGGTGAGTATTTTTCAGCTAAAAGATTCGGGATTTTTTTCTTCGACCAACTTCCCTTAGTAAATAGCAATCTTCAGAAAATACTGAAAGTTGGGCTATCAATCGAACATAATCCTGTTGTGCGTTATTTAGTGGATCGCCATACTCCTGTCCACGAAGCATTGGTGACGTCACCAATGGCTTGGACAATAATTTGTCCCCGTCCCGATCATTGGCATGTGATGGCAGGACCGATCGTAAATCGCGGTCAATTAGCGGGTGTAGTGGGCTGCACCCGTGAAAAGTCAATGCCTGCCTTTGATACACAAAATTTAGCTGATTTGAGTGCCATCTGTTTGCACTTATCTGTTTGGGCTGCAACAGTGCGATCGCCCCTTGGGCGCTGCGCTTCGCTATCGCCGCAACAACCTTTCAAAAGCGATCGCTTAACGCCTCGTGAATTGCAGATTGCAGAATTGGTTGCTTTGGGGCGAACAAACGCAGGAATTGGGAATGAACTTTGGATTACTGAGAATTCTGTAAAGCAGGCTTTGAAGCGAATGTTCCGTAAGCTTGAGGTTTCATCTCGTGCAGAGATGGTTGCACAGCTTTCCGCTACACAACACCATTAGACATCTGGTGAAAATGAATGTAGAGACGTAGCAGTGCTACGTCTCTACAAGGGTTTTAGACAACGAATAATTAATTTCTGGAGATGTCTATTAGACACGTCTAAGTTAAACCGACTGCCAATGCAAGCCGCCAACTTTACAGCAAGTATGGTAAATAGACCACATAATCAGGGGCACAACAATGTTGTGCCCCTACAAGAGCGTCTGTGGTTCAAATAGATGAAATTGGCTGTAATATCAAGTTCACTTAATTACTTATAAATAAAAGATAGGCTCGTAGTTGCGCTTTAGCGCTCAAAACAGCCTTGATATCACGTCCGGTAGTTGTCCGAAAGTAAGTTTGTAGTGAGGACTTCAGTCCTAGCCGCGCTCTTAAGCAAGGACTGAAGTCCTTACTACAAACAAGTTTTATTATGGGCGATTGACCGGACATGTGAAGAACTGCGATCGCCAATAATTCGACTACTGAAACTTAGTCACAATACTGACATCTTGCACCTTCGATAGTTCGTGCTGGTGGGCAGTGCCCAACGCCACTCCTCTCAACGCGGGGAACCCGCGCACTCTTTGTGGCTCCCCTATGATCGGGATAAGCTTTTTAGGCTTTGATCGCAACAAAACAGTGGTGCAAGATATGAGCCTCTAACTAGCGGCGTAGCCCGCTAGTGATATATGGAAGAAACACAGGAGAGAGGAAAATTTAATAGCTTGAGACTATAATTGATAGTTACCCTAACAGTTAAAACCGTTCCCGTTTGAAAGATTATCTATGACTACATCCCCAGGTCAGGACATCTTTAAAAT
>CAZZYE010000592.1:0-5366 GCA_964658145.1 uncultured Stigonema sp. | reverse complement strand
ACACGCTTTCATCGACAGTAATGGTCAGATGACCGATCTGGGCACCCTACCTGGATACAGCGAAAGCTATGCCGGTGGTATCAATAATTCTGGTCAAGTCGTCGGTTATTCCAGTAGCACTAATGGGACACACGCTTTCATCGACAGTAATGGTCAGATGACCGATCTGGGCACCCTACCTGGATACAGCGAAAGCTATGCCGGTGGTATCAATAATTCTGGTCAAGTCGTCGGTTATTCCAGTAGCACTAATGGGACACACGCTTTCATCGACAGTAATGGTCAGATGACCGATCTGGGCACCCTACCTGGAGGCAGCGAAAGCTATGCCGGTGGTATCAATGATTCTGGTCAAGTTGTTGGTTATTCCAGTAGCAGTAATGGGGCACACGCTTTCATCGACAGTAATGGTCAGATGACTGACCTCAACAGTTTGATTCCAAAAGAATCGGGCTGGACTTTAAGTGATGCAATAGCCATCAATAACTTTGGGCAAATCGTGGGAAGTGGCAAAATCGGGGGACAACAACACGCTTTCCTCCTTAACCCAATTTCTACATCTACGCCCAAGGATGGCATTACAGTAGGCAATATTTCCACTCTGGGTGGCAATATTTTGTTGCAGGGTCTCTCAATTAATCTCACAAGTGACAAAGTTGGTACTCAGGGCGGCAATATTACCTTTGATGGTCCAACGATACTTAATAGCACTCAGGGTGCTATCGCTTTTAACTCCACTGCCAATTCCAAGTCCGGGGACATCACCTTCAAAAATACTGTTGATAGTAATAGTGCAGGCACTTCATCCCTAAATCTGACAGCAGGGTTTGGCAACATCACCTTCAACAAAGCAGTTGGTACTAGTGCTGCCCTCAAAGACTTGACAGTCAATAGCGCCCTTACTGTCACGGCTTTAGGAAACATTACAACGAACGGTAACACCGCTATCTTCGCTACCCAGGACATTACAACTGGCAATCTCAGTTCAAATAGTGGGGCAGTCAGCCTGATTAGCACTCAAGGTGCTGTTACGAATGGTGACATCACTGCTTATTGTGGCGGTGTAGCGGTATTAGCAACCCAAAATATTACCACTAATAACATCCACTCGCAGAATGGAACAGTTACCCTAAGTAGTCATACTGGCACTGTTACTACGAATGGTGACATCACCACCAGTGGCGGTGGTGTAGATATTGCCGCAGGCGGTAATGTTGTCACCCATACTATCCTTTCAAAGGGTGGAGCAGTCAGCCTGATTAGCAGCTTGGGTTCTGTTACTACCTCTGATGATATCACGAATAGTGGTGACGTAGATATTACAGCAGCTAAGGATATTGCTACCAACAACATCCTTTCAACGGGTGGAGGAATCAGCCTTAGTAGCATTACTGGTTCTATTACTGCCAATGGTGACATCACAAATAGCGGTGGCTATGTAGATATTGAAGCCAACGGTAATGTTGTCACCCGTACTATCCTTTCAAATAATGGATCTGTGAACCTGATTAGCAACCAGGGTTCTATCACTGCTACTGGTAATGTTACCACTAAGGGTGGCTATGTAAATATTACAGCCACTGATGATATTGTTACCCGCAATATCATTTCGCAAGGTGGAGGGATCTCACTCACTAGTGTGAAGGGGGCAGTAACTACAGGATTTTTCAACTCGGACGGTAATGGTACCGGGGGAGATATTGATGTGCAAGCGGCAGGTCTATTTAGGGCTACTGATTCGCTGCCCATCAACGGTACTAATTACAGCATTTACACTGGCAATGCGGGGGTCACAATTGAGGTAGGAGGCGGTTCTGTTAACTCTGCCATTGCCTTTGCAGTTGGGGATGCAACCACAAACGGTACTGCGGCAGCTATCTCGACTATTTCTGATACAATTTCACCACTTAAATCATTTTCTGGTAGCACTCACTTAGGTTCGATTGATATCATCGCTCAAGGTTCAGTTCCGCTCCTATCTGAGAGTTCCAGTAAAAGCGATTCTGACAAGGAATTGGGTAAATCTCAAGGAACACAGCCCGACTTACTTAGCATCCCAATAGCAGATAACTCTACTGTTAAGCTTGAACTTCACCAAAACGAATGGCCGTCTCAGATTAACCTTTCACTAGACAAACAGCAGCAACTGGAAGGTTTCATCAAGCAATTATGGAACGCAGGTCAACCCTTAGCTGAATTTGTCTTGGGAACTATGTACCAGTTTCTGTATGACAATGGTGCACCAATCAGATCGCTATTGCAGCCTTTGCAGCTAACCCCCAAAGAGGAAGCCATCTGGGAGCGAACTCTGCCACAATCAACAGCCTTTAAATTAGGGCGAACACTGGGAGGTGGGGCGGGCATCGTCCAAGGAATAGTAGAGTTCTTAGCAGGGACTGGCTCAGAAGCTGGGGGTGGAGGTTTATGTATTACTACTGGAATAGGCTGTTTTGCTGCCGCCCCTGCGATCGCGGCGGGGGCAATTTTGCAGTCTCATGGCGCGGCTACGACTATATTCAGCGCCGGGGAAGAAGGCAAGTTGCTTAGGGATCTGCTTAGCCCTAACAAAATGGAAAGCAGCTCGAATAACCCTCTAGAAGAAGGACAAAACCTTTACGTACCAAATCCAAAAGATAATACTACTCTTAGCTCAATTCGAGAAGAATTATCAAGTGAAAACATACAGTCAGACAAAAAAATTGATGAGGGAGGATTTGGGACAGTTTATGAAATTACAGAACATAAAGACCTAGTCATTAAAGTGCCTACTAAATCCAAAGGGGGACAAAATAATCAATTGGTTCAAGAAGCTGAAAACTTATCTTATCTAACAAATAAAAACTATCCAACTGTCTATAAAGGTCTAATTGAGTGGGTCGATTCCAATGGCATTACCAGGCAAGGCATTGTTATGGAAAAGGTAGACGGCGTACTAAGCAAGCGTATCCTGCGACAAGGAAAATTCGCTAATAAGTCACCCGATCCAGTAATTGAGAAATACGTAACTCAAAAAACTATTGAAGACTTAAAAGTATTCAAGCAAAAAGCGAAGGATGATACAATAGTTATTGATGACTTACAGTTCATGGTTTCAAAAAAAGATGGTTCTATACGTCTCATAGACCCTGCACGAGTCGAGTATCTTCCTTCTAAACTTCAAAATAATGGACAAATTATTATTAGAGGAGAGACGGCAAATGCAAAAAAAGCCAATTATATCCTTCGGATCGATAAGCTCATTCAAGATTTTAGCAATTTACTCAAAAATCAATGATTTTCTTAGGAATAATAGCTATGATTTCATCAGATGAAAATCTTTCTCTTAACCTTAAACTTGCGTATAAACTAATAAATGATCTGGTACAATCTATAACTCGCTTAACGTCTTTAGAACCTCAAGATGAATTGCGAACAGAATTAGGTTCTATTCTTCTGGAGACTTATAATGGTACTCGACTGTATATTGATGTAGATGAAGGTATGGCAAATATTCTACTTTTCGATGCAAGCGATCCAAGCCAACCAATTAACCAAAATATCAAGGCATTTACTTATAAATATTTAATTTTCCCGGCACGGGAAGATCAAGACTCGCTTGCGTCTTTACTAGCTCAGCCTATTTCTGATATTGAAGTTATTTCCCGCGATAACGAAGATTATGGTTTTTATAGTATGTGTGGTTTTAGACTGAACTTTCCTAATGGTAAATCCCTATGTATCGGTACTTATTTAACTGCTGACAAAATACCTGGTGCTTGGATTTTAATGCCTGAAGAAGTGGATGTAAACTTGCGCTATCAAGCCATTACAGCAAAATCTGAATAAATTTCAAAGTTGTTCTGGTCGTTCCAAGCGACCAGAGCAAAACTACCTGGTCTTAGCATACCTCTGGCATCGATATCTAAATTCCTTAGACCGATACTTAGAGTATTCGCTCCCACATTGCCAACTGAAAATCTATGGTGATGACCATAAAAATGCAAGCGAATATAACTATGTAACAAATAGGTTTCTAGCTGCTTAGAACCATCACGATGTTCTCGACTTGACAGTCCGGAATGAGTAATAAGCAAGTCAACTCCAGCTGAGTCAAATTGAACAAGTAACAAGGCATTAGACCGCCGCCTATCTATATTTAACTTTTGTTGAGCTTTTTTAAATTCAACTTTGGCTCTGTTGCCCTTGCCTCTTTCTAAGTCCGTTAGGATTCCACCGAGAGCCATAACATTCAAGCCTTCAAGTGTTCCCTTAAAATAATCGGGAATAAAATAGATTCCTCTAAAAACTTCAGTTAGCTTATCTTTTGATATCAAATTCAACTGTTCAAAATCTTCATGATTACCTCGAATAAAATAAAATGGAGCATTCAGAGTTTCTAACTCATCTGCTCCTACTGAAAAAAATCGGCTATGTTCTGGAGATTGCTTCATTTCAAAAAAATCAAAGGAATCGTCCTTTTTATAATAAGGGTCTTCATTTTTAGCTGCCATTCCACTAGGCCAAAATCCAAAATCCCCCACCTGAAAAATAGCACATAGAGGCAGATTAAATAAGGTTTGTAATCGGATAGCTAGTACAATCGCAGCTTTGATATTACCATGGATATCGCCTAATAATAAATAGCACTTTGTGGAGTCAAAATTAATTTTACCCTGCTGATAAATACTGGAAATTCCATTTTTACTTAAGTAAGAAAAATCTATTGAATGCGCTCCAATTTGTGTCAACCACTTACTCATAGTTACAGATTTTTAAATATTTATTGTGTCTAGAAAATCTTAAACGATTTTCAGATGATAGACAAGGGTTATGGCGAACGCATTGATAACGCTTTGACGTTCGTAATAGACAAATCTAAATCCTGCTGGTATTTGCGTGATTTACTTTACTATATTTACGCCAAACCGCAACGGCTAGAAACTAAGGGAGCACAACTGCTGTATTTCCAACCCCCAATTACGTACCATCCTCATCCCGTCATCAAGCTACGACTTGAGCCTCTGTCTTCTGATGATCAGGATGAATCTTTCTCATCTTTCCTTTTAAGAATAGGAGCTTGTGTTTTGCTGGGGCACTGGCGATCGCCTCCGGAGCAATCTAACAATACTTAATTGACTTTATACGTCCTATTGGTCGAGTCTACATGACTGATCAAACTATAGAGGAAAATGTCAAGCCCCTTCGGGTTCGTCAAAAGTCAAAAGTCACTCATTCAAACATTTTGCCCCATAAATAAATACATTCGCATGTAATAAGTACGTAGTATTTCTTGCGCTACGCGTCTCTATCGGACATTTCTTTTTGTTTTCCATAAATGAATTTACTTGCTCTGAATCCTTTTTTTATTTTGAATGAGTGACTTTTGA
>CAZZYE010000591.1:0-5368 GCA_964658145.1 uncultured Stigonema sp. | reverse complement strand
CGGTCAGGTGCTTTTCTTCTGGGCAATTCGACGGACATAATATTATTCTGTTGTGAAGTTTGGTTTAGATTTGCCGTCCTGAAATTGCTAGACTATGTAAATAGGAAGTAATTACATAATGCCACACTTAGAGTTATACTTGCCTTTCCAAATCAGCAATCCCTTCTCAATTTCTCTATAGTCTTCAGGATGCTTATTCAGAAAATTACTTCGCAAATTTACTAGATATTGTTGTATCTTTTGATAATCCTTTATATCTAGGCTTCTCTTTGTTTGTAATTCTGCTAAAAGTTTCTTTGACTCTGACTCATCCGCAATAAAAACAGAAGTTGTATCCTCTTCAATGAGGCGAAATTTTTGACTAACTGACTCAAATTCTTGCTTTTGGCGAGCATCCTGTATTTTTTCAACATCAGTATCTTGATTTCTGAACCGCTTTTTGAAGTATTCATGAAAAATATGCGGTGAGTTCAAATCTAGTCCCCGATCAAGTAAGATTTGGCTAGTTCTGGCAGCATTTTCATAATCGGTTCCTGGAAATTTACCTCCTTGGAGCTTGAACACGGTTAAAGTACCTAATTTCTCTAAAGATCCATGACGATTTATTCGACCAGCAGTTTGCACAATGCTATCCAGGGGAGCGACTACCCTATAACCGTCAGCAAAGTCTAAATCCACACCTGCTTCAATAATTTGGGTACTGACTAAGCAAACTCGCTGCTTTAATTTCAGTAAATCTTTGACTTGTTTTAAAACTCTTCGACGATGTGCCCCATACATCCGAGTTGATAAATGAAAGCAATCTTCTTCTGGTAAAACTTGGCTCACAGCTATGAAAGCAGCTTGAGCATCGGTAATCGAGTTGCAGACAATTAAGGTTCTTGTCCAATTTTGGTGATCAACACAGAAAAGGGTTTTAAGGCAGAAGGCAGGAGGCAGCTATGCTGAAGTTTTGAAACCCTTGTACCATAAGATTTTTAGGGATTTTCCTTCTTTCTTCCTTCTGCCTTCTGCCCTCTGCCTTCTGCCTTACCCCAACCAGGATCACCAAAAGTTGCCAAGAACCACAATTAAAACTTGATTGCAACCCCGGTCTTGAATGTCAGCCACAACATCTTCCCATTGCCAATTGCAATTCGTTTTATTTCGAGAAGGAAACCCTCTTTAACTGAGTAAAATGACGATTTCTAGCGTCTTTTGGGATAATATCAGTAGCTTGATAGTTAGAATTTGTAATGTACTCATATGCAGGCTGGGTGGCAGTGCAGAATACGACGCTACAGCCATAGCGATCGCTCATGTCTTGCAATATACTCAGAATTGGGCTGAGATACTTGATTGGTAATGCTTGCACCTCATCTAGGACAATGACTGAGTTGGCAATATTGTGAACCTTGCGACAGCGAGACGGGCGGTTGCTAAACAGGCTTTCTAAGAGTTGCACAGTTGTGGTGACAATAATGGGCAAATCCCAGTTTTGTGCTGCAAGACGCATCATTCCCATGTGATCATCCTGGGAATTTTCTTCTCTGACAGCACTGTGATGTTCCAGAACAGAGGTGTTGCCAAACAGCTTTCGGTAAATATCAGCAGTTTGATCCAGGATTGAAGTAAATGGGGCTGCATAAATGATGCGTTTCTGTTGATTTGCGATCGCATGGTGTAGTGCAAATCCCATCAAACTAAGAGTCTTACCTCCACCAGTAGGGGCTGCTAGCTTCAATAATCCTTTGGGTGACTGTCCTGCTTGAACACAGTGGTTGTAGATATCGTGCCTGACTCGGTTTGTCTGTGTATCGTCTTTGGAAATCAGTTTTTCACGCTCACTGTCAAACTTTTTGAGTAAGTTACTTATTGACTCGGTTTCATTAAGGGGCAAGGTGGAAGATGCAAAGTGACTCGCTGTATCGGTGTAGTCAGCATCAACTAGAGCAGAAAACAGAAATCGAGTCATTAGATCAAACTGCTCCCAAGATTCAGGAGCAGATAAATTGCACGAAGGTAGTAAGCCATCAGGAAAGTCAATGGCAGCGTTTGCCATCGCCTCTTCAAATTCCGCAGTATGTTCCTCCTCTGTCTGGGGGTCTATCATCCATTGCCTGAAATCGCTCCAATTTGGCAAACCTCTGTGATGTCCAAATATGCAAAAAGCCGCAGGGCGACTGTATCGGAAAGCCAGCATTGCTCCTTGAAAGGCATGGGGAATACCCACCCTCTCACCTTGTCGAAGAGCGATCGCTTTTAACCGTGTTTGCCAGCGAGGATTATATTTGCCCAAATCGTGCCAAAGTCCCGTATAAAAAGCTACTTGTTTATAAATTGAATCAGGCATTACTCTAGCAGCTTGCTGAGCAACAGCATTGAGGTGGTCTTTTAAGTAGTGCAACTTTTGAATCAATTCAGTGGCAGGCATTAGGAGAAGTTGGGGCAAATGTCTCAGATACCAATGTCAAAGACCGGGATAAAGAACGCACTATTGGGCGGAAAACTTTAATTCCTTATGGATTGTATCGAACCTACGACTTCTACAATCCGGCTTTTGGGGGTCAGACTGGTGTAACTCAAGAGGATTTAGCTTTGTTTTGGCAGGCATTGATTCAGATGTGGGAGTGCGATCGCTCAGCTTCCCGTGGTTTTATGGCAATTCGTAAGCTAATTATTTTCACGCATGAAAGCTCATTGGGAAATGCACCAGCCCATGAACTATTTCAGAGGTTACAGGTAACTAAACACCCTGAAGTGGTGCCACGAAATTTTTCAGACTATCAGGTAAACTTAGATGAAAGCAATTTACCTGACAGCGTGACATTAGACTCACTGGTCTAGAAACTGAAACACCTTCTTAGTGAGGGTGAGGATTGAAACCTGATATCTAATGTACAGTTTTTGAAGTTTGCCAAGTGGAAACACCCTCCTAGTGAGGGTGAGGATTGAAACGTGTACACTTTTTGCCGATCGCGATCGTCCGTAGGTGGAAACACCCTCCTAGTGAGGGTGAGGATTGAAACCTTTATTATTTTCTCTGTGAGGTTACTCTTGCAGTGGAAACACCCTCCTAGTGAGGCTATCACAGCCAATTCCATTACCTTTGGGCAACCATCGCTGTCTTGGCGATCGCGCTAAAGTAAGGGCATATCTCCCGCATCCAAAATCCTTATGTTTCGTTGGTTCAACACCGCAGGTCCCTGCGAAGCTGACATTCACTACATGCTACCGCCCACCGTCAGGTTACCCGATTTGTCGCGGCTGATTGAACAACGCAGCTATTTCGTTATCCACGCACCACGTCAAACGGGTAAAACCACCGCAATGCTGGCGCTAGCAAAACAACTGACTCTAAGTGGACGCTATACGGCAGTGATGGTGTCAGTAGAAGTGGGCGCACCTTTTAGTGATGATCCAGGAGCAGCAGAATTGGCAATTCTCGGTGCTTGGCGCGATACAATTGCAGACAGCTTACCTCAAGACATGCAACCGCCTACTTGGGTTTATGCGGAACCAGGACAGCGAATTCGAGCCAATTTAAGACTCTGGGCACAAGCATCTGAGCGACCTTTAGTGCTGTTGATTGATGAGATTGACTCTTTAAAAAATGAAGCGCTAATTTCAATTTTGCGACAGTTGCGGGATGGTTATCGCGGTCGTCCCAAAAATTTTCCCATGAGCGTCGGGTTGATTGGTATGCGGGATGTCCGAGATTATAAAGCGGCTTCCGGCGGTAGTGACAGATTAAATACTGCAAGTCCGTTTAATATTAAAGACCGTTCTCTAACAATGAGAGATTTTAATGCAACGGAGGTGGCACAACTATACCAACAACACACTTACGATACAGGACAAGTTTTCACGACCGTTGCAATTGAGACATCTTTTGATTTGACTCAGGGACAGCCTTGGTTGGTAAACGCCCTAGCCAAAGAAATTGTTGAACAGATGGTGACCAAAACAAACATAGCAATTACAGCAGAACATATTAATAAAGCTAAGGAAATACTGATAGCACGTCAAGATACCCACCTCGATTCCCTTGCTGAAAGACTTCGAGAACCGAGAATAAAGGCAATTATTGAGCCAATGTTGGCAGGGTTAGAACTAGGAGACGTACCCAATGATGATATCCAATTTGCGCTCGACTTGGGTCTGTGCAAAATGGACCCGCAAGGAGGACTGGTAATTGCTAATCCCATTTACCGCGAGGTCTTACCACGAGTATTAACAGTCACACCGATGGCTAGCTTACCTCAAATTGCACCTACTTGGTTAACTCCTAACGGAGATTTAGATACCGATGCGTTGTTGCAGGCGTTTATAGAATTTTGGCTCCAGCATGGCGAACCGCTACTTGGTACCACATCATACCATGAAATTGCACCCCACTTGGTGCTAATGGCATTTTTGCATCGCGTAGTTAATGGGGGTGGAACTCTTGAGCGCGAATATGCTATAGGACGCGATCGCATGGATTTGTGTCTCAGATATAAAAATGTTACCCTTGGAATTGAGCTAAAAGTTTGGCGCGAAAAAACTAAAGACCCGGAAGCAAAAGGTCTAGAACAGTTAGATAACTATTTAGCACGCATAAAAGTAAATGTTGGTTGGTTGTTTGTTTTTGACCGACGCCAAAATGCACCCCCTTTTGCAGAACGCTTGGGAACTAAAGTTGTAACCACGAAAAATGGACGTTCTGTTACAGTTGTGCGAGCTTAACACTCCCTCCCCTACAAAGTACACCTGAAAAACCCAGATACCTAACTTATGGAATTGCTCATATTAAGCTTCTAACCCAAGTACGGAAAGCACGAATAGTTGCCATTTCCCCATTCTTTTTAGCTGCTTGGATAAATTGAGGAATTTCTTTCACTTGTACAGGGGCAAAGGTAGGACTGCTAGTAATATCAAATCCGTTTGTATCGGGATTATTCCTCCGTCCTCTCCCTCTGCGTCCTCTGCGTCTCTGCGGTTTTCTAATCACTCCGATGCTACCGGATTTGATATAACTTCTGAATATTGCTTGTCACTGAGTCTGTAAACTCGTAATACACTACCGCACCATTAAAGTCCAGGGGAGCAAGTCGTGGGTCAATCAGGTTGTCGCTTGTACCAACTATGTCTCCTGTAGTTCCAAATCCGGTACTGCCCGTGCTGTCGCCAATCAGGTTGTAGCCATTGCTGCTGAATGTGCCAGATACATCCGGGTTGACACCGTTCTCATTCAAGAGGTTAGAGGCGATAATTGTGTTGCACGCACTGGCTATGCCAGGATTTAGAGAAGGAGAGCCAGGATTATTGAACACGCCCCCGCCATTACCGGCTTGGTTGAGAGTAAGAGTACTAAACACCAGAGTCAGTGTGCCAGTGTTGTAGATGC
>CAZZYE010000590.1:0-5371 GCA_964658145.1 uncultured Stigonema sp. | reverse complement strand
CCCCATTCCCCTTTATCAGAGGGCTAACATCGTGATATCCTGTTTTTCAACTAGATATTCGTACTCCAAAGTTGTACGATTGATATTACCATTAGGGACTGAGCGCAGAAGAATGCTTTGCGCATGTTCTCTGTTGCTAGTTTCAAACCATTTGAATCATAGTACATCAATTGTCCAGACAACACACCTTACCAACTTGACCACGCAAAGAGCGCAGATATATCTTTCCAATTTGCTAGCACTTTGTTGTATAATGTAAAAATTTTATTTATTTGGGAATTGATAATTAATTGTTGTAAACTGCGACATTGCGAGTGCGCAATCAATAAAATAAATGTATTAAATTAAGAAATACATCTGACGGCAAATAATCTAAGTATTCAAATTGGTTTAATTTCTGCTAATGCTATTTAAGTAGGGATAAATTGTAACTTTTTCGGAAAAATTGCGCATAAACATCTATAAGGAGGAAGCAAGTTTGTCTAAATCCTACCAAGTGGCGATTTTGGGAGCGACCGGTGCCGTTGGCAAAGAGTTGCTGGAATTACTGGAACGCCGTAATTTTCCGATAGCTAACTTAAAGTTGTTGGCATCAGAACGTAGTGAGGGACGGAGACTGTCGTTTGGTGGGGAAAATCTACCAGTAGAGGCCGTAAATGATCGCGCCTTTGATAATGTGGACATAGTGCTGGCAAGTGCAGGTAGTTCGATATCCAAAGCTTGGATACCAAAAGCCAATTCGGCTGGTGCAGTGGTGATTGATAACTCCAGTGCCTTTCGCATGAACCCAGAAGTTCCCTTGGTGGTTCCAGAAGTAAATCCCGAAGCTGTAGGAAACCATAAAGGCATTATTGCCGTCCCCAACTGTACGACGATTTTAATGGCGGTGGCGGTTTGGCCATTGCATAAAGTTATACCAGTTCAACGCATTGTTGCCGCAACCTACCAATCTGCTAGTGGTGCTGGTGCGAAAGCGATGGAAGAAGTGAAAACCCAAGCTAGAGCCATTCTATCAGGCTTGCAACCTGTTGCCGAAGTATTTCCTTACCCGTTGGCATTTAATTTATTCCCGCACAACTCCCCATTAAACGCTCGGGGGTACTGCGAAGAAGAAATGAAAATGGTCAACGAAACCCGCAAAATATTTGGTAATCAGCAAATAAGAATTACTGCAACTTGTGTACGGGTTCCCGTACTACGCGCTCACTCGGAAGCAATTAATCTAGAATTTGAGACGGCATTTAGCCCAGAAGAAGCAAGAGTAATTTTAAGTCAATCCCCTGGGGTAAAATTGGTCGAAGATTGGAAAGCAAATCATTTCCCCATGCCCATAGAAGCCACTGGGAGGGATGAAGTTTTAGTGGGAAGAATTCGTCAAGATATTTCTCATCCCTGTGGCTTGGAAATGTGGCTGTGTGGTGACCAAATCCGTAAAGGCGCAGCATTGAATGCAATACAAATAGCGGAGTTGTTGGTAGAAAAAAATTTACTTAAGTCGTTAGTGGTTAGTGGTTAGTAGAAAACAACTAACAACCCTTCGGGTTAGCCAGTCGCCTACGGAGGGAAACCCTCCGAACAGCGCTGGCTCACCAACAACTAACAACCAACAACAGACAAATGACTTGAAAGTAATAAATAAATGAGTTATTACAATAGAAAACCACCAAGACATAAAAAAACTGCATAGGGTAATTAGGAGTGAAAAGAGGGTGGTAGATTTTGGCAGAGTTTTAACCGCTATGGTGACGCCGTTTAAAGAAGACGGCAGCGTTAACTACGATATGGCAGCACAACTGGCAGCATATCTAGCTAACAACGGTACAGATACATTGGTAGTTTGTGGCACAACGGGGGAATCCCCAACCTTGACTTGGGAAGAGGAATACCAGTTGTTTAGTGTGGTATTGGAAGCTGTGGATCAAAAAGCTAAGGTGATTGCCGGATGTGGTTCCAATTCCACCAAAGAAGCGATCGCAGCTACCCAAAAAGCGGCTAAAATAGATATACATGGAACTCTACAAGTGGTTCCTTACTACAACAAACCGCCGCAAGCGGGACTTTATCAGCACTTTCAGGCAGTAGCCCAAGCCTCCCCTGACCTACCGATGTTGTTATACAACGTCCCCGGTCGTACTGGTCAAAACCTTCAGCCAGAAACAGTTGCCCACTTAGCCGAAGTGAAGAACATTGTCGGGATTAAAGAATCCACTGGCAACATAGACCAGGTAAGTGAAATTCGCCGCTTGACACCAAAAGAATTCCAGATTTACTCTGGTGATGATTACATGACTTTGCCCTTGTTAGCAATCGGGGCAAAAGGTGTAGTTAGCGTAGCTTCTCATCTTGTAGGACCCAAACTACAGCAGATGATTCAAGCCTTTAGTTCCGGTCAAGTTCAAGTGGCTACAGAGATTCATCTCCAACTCCTCCCGTTGTTTAAAGCTTTGTTTGCAACTACAAATCCCATCCCACTCAAGCAAGCACTGAAACTTCTGGGTTGGGAGGTCGGTTCAACGAGACTACCCCTATGGGAAGCTGACACATTTATCAGTCAGAAGTTAGAGACGGTTCTTAAGGAACTTAATTTAATCAAGCCAGGAACTTGAGGAGCGCTTGTTTGCCTGGTAGCGGACGATACATATTTATACTGTGCGTAATTTTTACAATGTTGCAGGTAAAAAACCTGTGCTACGACTGACGAATATAGTATGAATCCTGAAAGTGTAAAGACCATTTGCACGCTCGAAATTGAAAATCCGATTAAAAAGATCGTTGCTTTCAAACTGACTTTATAGACAGTTCGTGCTGCTTGTGCTACAAGACCGCTAATCTTTCATACTTTTTAACTACAAAGAATAATCTAAGGAGAAAATGGCTAAAAACGAAATCGACTCCGCCCTAAAAATTATTCCGTTGGGCGGATTGCATGAAATTGGTAAAAATACCTGTGTTTTCGAGTACGAAGATGAAATTATTCTGTTAGATGCCGGGTTGGCTTTTCCTACAGACGGGATGCATGGGGTGAATATTGTCCTCCCAGACATGACCTATCTACGGGAAAATCGCCAAAAAATTAAAGGCATGATCGTTACCCACGGTCATGAAGACCATATCGGCGGAATTGCCTTTCACTTGAAGCAATTGGACATTCCCCTGATTTATGGTCCTCGTCTGGCATTGGCAATGCTAGAAGGCAAACTGGAAGAAGCAGGAGTACGCGATCGCACCGAATTAAGAACCGTCCTTCCTCGCGACCTGGTGCGGATTGGCAACCATTTTTTTGTGGAGTATATCCGTAACACCCACTCCATCGCCGATAGCTTTACTGTCGCTCTCCATACTCCCATGGGTGTGGTAATCCATACAGGGGATTTTAAATTTGACCACACCCCAGTGGATGGCGAACATTTTGACTTGCAACGTCTAGCCGAACATGGTGAAAAAGGCATACTTTGCCTCCTCTCCGACTCAACTAACTCGGAAGTACCAGGATTCACCCCTTCAGAACGTTCAGTGTATCCAAATCTGGAGCGGATTTTCCTTCAAACCCCTGGGCGACTGTTCGTGACCACCTTCGCTTCCAGTGTGCATCGCATCAACATGGTTTTGCAGCTGGCGCAGAAGTACAATCGCGTAGTCAGCGTCGTGGGACGTTCTATGCTGAATTTGATTGCCCATGCCCGCAATCTTGGATATATCAAGTGTGATGATAACCTGCTTCAGCCTTTGCACGTTGTCCGCAATCTTCCTGATGAAAAGGTGTTGATTTTGACAACTGGTTCTCAAGGAGAGTCGATGTCGGCAATGACGCGCATTGCTAACAAAGATCATCCGCACATCAGAATCCGCCTAGGGGATACAGTGGTATTTTCGGCTAACCCAATTCCGGGAAATACTATCGCTGTAGTCAACATCATCGATAAGTTGATGATGCAGGGAGCAAATGTGATTTACGGACGAGAAAAAGGAATTCACGTCTCAGGTCATGGATGTCAAGAAGACCAAAAGTTGATGATTGCCTTGACTCGACCCAAGTTCTTCGTGCCAGTTCACGGCGAACATCGGATGCTAGTGAAGCACTCCGAGACAGCCCGGAGTATGGGCATTCCTGCCGAAAACATGATAATTATTCAGAATGGCGATGTCATAGAACTCACTGCTGAATCAATCCGCGTGGCAGGGAAAGTGCCAGCTGGTATTGAACTGGTAGATACTTCAGGTTCTGGCATGGTCAGTGCGAAGGTGTTGCAAGAACGGCAACGCATGGCAGAAGAAGGCATTGTCACCATAGCGGCGGCAATAGATTGGAATGGCAAGCTGATGGCAAAGCCAGAAATTCACTTGCGGGGTGTAGTGACGAGCATTGAGCGATCGCTGCTGCAAAAGTGGTTACAACAGCGGATGGAGGAAATCCTCAACCAACGCTGGTCAGAATTTGCCCAGTCTGTTGATGGTGACCAAGTCGAGGGGATCGACTGGGCTGGATTGCAAGGGCATTTAGAGAAGGAACTGCTGCGCTCTCTAAAACGGGAACTACAATGTCAACCATCTGTGACTTTGTTGATGCAAATCCCTGACGAACCTGTGAAAGTCTCCGACGGTAGAAGGCGTCGCACCCGTACTGCTGCTCAAGTAGCATCATAAAAAGGGGTATGGGGACTGGCAATTCCCCATGCCCATTACTACGCCCCTACTTATTATCTTTATTGTGTTGACAAAAAGATATAAACTTCTATCTTAAGATAGAAGACTTTATAAAAATTTTATATTTACCCAGTTATAAATAAGATGCCATAATCACACTTCTGATCCCCGTAAAATTGAGGTTAACTTGACGTAAGATCGAACAGGTTGTGATTCAAGTGGCTACATAAACAACAGATGCCATCTCAGTCAAAGCACAATTCTTCCGGGAAAGCCCGTCTCCAGATTGTATATCTTCTTCGGACAGGTGAAGACCCTCACTAAATCAGAGGAGTGAACCATGAAGGTGTTTGATAATACCACCAAAAAAATATTTCTTGCCAGCTGGGTATCGCTAAATCAAGCACATGCCAGTGACGCTTTTGTCAACCGATTGCTGCATCCTTCTTTCAAGCCTAATGGTAATATTCTCCAACCCCTACGTTCGTGGATGGACAATATTCAAATCCGCGATCGCCAACTAGCTCACCGCTTGTGCAAACTTATTCCTGCTCAGTGTCCCTTTGAGCGCGATGTTACAGTATTTGGTAAAACCCTTTTTCATATTCCGCCGATGTGCAAGCTCAACCCTTTATATGACGAATTGGTTGGCTTACGCTTCCGAGCTTTGTGCTATCTAGCCGATGAATGTGGCGAGGATGTAACACAATACTGCTAACTAGTTAGT
>CAZZYE010000589.1:0-5380 GCA_964658145.1 uncultured Stigonema sp. | reverse complement strand
AAGGGGGGTTAGTTCTGATCTTCCAAGGATGAACATGGTTAACCGAACCGTATTGGGCAAGTGGGGTGCGGCATTTTTTCACAAGATGCCAGACCTTACAAATTGCTAGGTATTGTTTTAAACTTCTGCGGCGAACCTAGGGAATAATCCTTTAAGTTAAAATCAGCAAATGGTGTCTTATCCAACCTATTCCTTAAAGCTTCATCCAGAATTACACCTTCCGAGCTTTTCCTCATGCCAATAATTATAATACTTCTTTGGTATGCCGTTAAATTCTTGTTGTACTGACAATCACTCCGCCGAAATTGTCCAAGATTTAATAAGCGATAACCTTCTACACTGGGAGTATTTCTAAATAGCTTTTTCGCTAAAACTTGTATCTGCTTTGAACGTTCAAACGCCCTATGTTCTTCAAGTTTTACAGCACCCTCACAAGAAGCTGTTCCTACAGAAATAATCTCATTGGGGTTTTCCATTATCGTCTCTATACCTTCTTCTTCTAGGTTTAACCTTAAGGCATCAAGATTAATAATTTCGTTGTTAGATTTAACTTGAAAATCGCTGTCCACAAGCCATTTATGTTCCACGGAAAGAACAGCTATGTTAAATTCAGCGGTCCTACCTTGACTATCCTTACCAGGCTGATACGGGAAGTAATCAACTTTACCTTTTCTTTCTGGACCTTTTTTTTCTGATACTTGTGTGAAAATAGGAAGTTTTGGTTGTTGCGTAACTAAGGCTACTACACCAAGTAATCCCAACACCATTAGGAACACTGCACACAGAGCAAGTAGAGAGACTTTTTTTGGCTGATTCTCTGGCGCTAATGAAGTTATAGTAGTTGGCGCTGGCAAATGATCGGGTTTCGGACCTAGGACATTGCCAATTGCAGTGGTTCCACTTAATTGCCTTTCAATCTCTGCAAGGCGTTGCAAAATTTCTTGAGTATTGGCAGGACGCTTACCTAGTTCCTGCGCCATCAGCCAATCGATAAAATTCAACAGTAAGGCTGAGACGTGAGTAGCACGGTTCCACCAGTGCAATACATTTTGATAGACATCGTACATATCTAAGGGATGGTGTCCCGTCAGCAAAAATACAAAGGTGCGTCCCAAGGCAAAGAAATCTGATTGTGGTCTGGCTTGACCATTCATTTGTTCTGGGGCACTATAGCCAGATGACATAATTCCCGTAACACTGCCCGATCCGCCATGAAGTTTGGTTAGGTAGGTTGTTGTCACTTCCTTAGCACTGCCAAAGTCAATCAACACCAACTGCCCATCCGGTCGGATCATGATGTTAGATGGCTTAATATCTCGATGGAGGTAGTGCTTGCTATGTACTAAATGCAAAATCTCTGCCAGTTGTCTCAACCAGGCTATAGCATGCTCTTGAGAAATGGGTCTATACTGCTGCTGCATTAACCACTGTTCTAAGTTGGGACCCTCAATTTTTTCCATTACAATGCAGTGCAATACTAAACCATTTTTGAGCTGATGCTGGAAATAGCTATCTACTTTGGGAATACCAGGATGATTCATCTGCCCCAACACAGCTGCTTCTTGCTGGAATAGTTGTACTGCTTTAGCGTCGCTGTTGAGATCTTCTTTAAGAACCTTGAGGATTTTCGGCTTGTCCTGTTCATAAGCCTCATAAACTTTGCCAAAGCCAGTTTTATCACTTAAAAGCCGCATCACCCGATAGCGCCCTAGTAACTCCAGCTGGTAACCACAACTTTGACAAAAGCGATTTTCATTATTATCTGGGTGGTTTGGTCTGGGGCAGTTGGTATTTATGCACAGGCTCATGGCTTGATTTATTGAGAAACTTTCAGCACTCTCAGATTTATCTGAAGCTGCTCCCGACCCGATCTAATTAGATCGGCACAAATAAATTATTACGGGTTCGTAGTTGCGCTTCAGCGCACTGAAGCGCAACGACAAGCCTTTAAATTCATTTTACAAAAATTTACATATTTTGTAACATTCTCGCCAAGTTATTTAGTTTTGACGCTAAATTAACAAAACTGGTATCGCTAAATTCTGCAATCTTAGCTATTTCCCCGCTCTCAAATCATCTATCCAATGAAAGATTACCTTTGCTTTGCGAGCTTGGTTTTTATAGCCCAATACGGTTCAGTTAAGATAATTTACTTACCGTTCACCTATGTAGAGACGCGAAATTTCGCGTCTCTACACAACCTAAAATTCCCACCAATAAGCCTTAATTGAAGCGTATTAATTTATACTACATAACCGCAAACGCTTTTAGTCTATCTAATGAGAGATGCAAAGGTGGGCAACGGATGAAATAACGGATGTAACGGATGGGTTAACTGTGGGTTGCACAGATGGAGGAATCTGTTACATCCGGGTTCAATACTGCTGCCAGTTTTTGCGTATCATATATGTTCCTGCAAGAAAGCTTTTACAGTTTGGTTAAATGCCTCCGGTTGCGTCAAAAAGCACCAATGATTGCCGGGAAGTTGGCAGATTTGTAAATTTTTCAGATAGGTTTTGTAGGGTTGGAGTTGCCAATCTTTGCGGTTTACACCTTTTTCTGGTTGTACAAAGAGGGCAGGGGTATGAATTGGAACTGTCAAACCGGGCATCCGCATCACTTCCGCAAAAATCCCATCGCGGGCTGAAACAGTAAACTTGCTACCCCAATCACCATCGGGTTTTTGTTCAATACCTGCCTGAAATACTTGCTGCTGCAAAGTACTCCATCCCTGATATTGGTTTAACTGACGCGCTTGCTGTTCGGCTTGTTCGTAACTGGCAAATGGTCCCATACCTTTGAGAAAAGGCAAGACGCGGTACAACATTGGAAATGTGATCTTGAGAAAGCTGGGAATTTTCCAGATGAAAATCGGATCGACCAGAATGATACTCTGTAAGCGCTGTGGATGTAGCCTTGCCCAGATAGCGGTTAATTTGCCTGTCCAAGAGTGGGCAACAACATGCGCAGCAGACCATCCCAGGTGATCCATGAGTGCTTCAAGGTCGGCGATCGCACTCTCAAAAGTATAATCTCTATCAGGCTTGCTACTTTCACCATGTCCGCGCATATCTGGCGCAACTATATGGTAATCTGCTGCTAGGTAATCTCCTAAGCTAGACCAAACCAAGGCGTGGTCGGCTAAGCCGTGTAAAAGTAGTAACGGTTCTTGACCTTGGTTCCACTCCAAATAAGAAAGTTGGATATCCGGCTTCGACAAGGTTTGACGTACAGGCATCATCGCACCACCATGCTTTGAGAAAGCTTCCTTAATCTAAAATATTTGTTCTTACAACAGTTTTAAATTGAATTGACCACATTGTCAGGGCGCGGTTTCCGCGCCCCTACGGTTATATTGTGGTCTACCCGACTGATATTTGCTGTAATATAGGGCGGCCGAGACGCCCACCCCACAAGAATAGCAACTAAGATTGTGGGGTGGGCATCCTGCCCGCCCTATTTTGATATGAAACTAACAACCATTAAGTTGTACGATTTAGCGGGAGCCTTTATCCGATCGCCGTTTTAGCCCAAACTCCTAGCGTGTGCGCCTGAATCTACTCCATAAGGGACTGCTGTATAAAATTGTGCCTTAGCGGTTTACAGAAAAGGAAACCATTGCTTTCTCAGCACAGAACACAGTGCCAGTTATCATTGATGGTGACCGAGTTGTTCACGATTCTTGAGCGATCGCAAATCTTGTACTACTCCCTTCTCACTCAAAAATTACCTATCTTGTAGGGTGCGTTAACGTAGACGCTTAGCGGCTTCCCGAAGGGTAGTGTAACGCACCACAATTCAGTAAGAGGCATGCGTCAGATGCGCTAACACAAGGGAAAAATCTTCGGTAATCTAACACAGGGATTGGAGTAAAACTTGCCAAAAACATTTTCAAAAATCAAATATGTGATAAAGTAAACGCAAAATGCAACTGAGTGAGTAATTCTAGGAAATAGGGTAATTAGAATGCTGCTAGGTGGACGTTACCAAATTATCACTCAGTTGGGACAAGGTGGGTTTGGGGCTACGTTCGTAGCTGTTGATACACAACGACCACGAAATCCTCAGTGCGTTGTTAA
This sequence comes from uncultured Stigonema sp., assembly GCA_964658145.1. GTDB lineage: Bacteria > Cyanobacteriota > Cyanobacteriia > Cyanobacteriales > Nostocaceae > Stigonema. The sequence goes on along the minus strand of CAZZYE010000589.1, from coordinate 1,301 downwards.
GCAGCTTAAACCTGTGGCTACCGATCCATACACTTTACAGGTAGCAAAACGTTTCTTCGCTCAGGAAGCAGAGATCCTGGAAACGTTAGGAACGCATGACCAAATCCCGCAATTGTTGGCTTACTTTGAGGAAAATCAAGAGTTTTATTTAGTTCAGGAGTTGATTGAAGGTCACGATTTAACTCAAGAACTGCCGTTCGATAAGCAGCTGAGTGAGGCTTTTGTAATTAAACTTTTAAAGGACACTTTGGAAGTTTTAGCATTTGTCCATGAGTACAACGCTATCCATCGGGATATCAAGCCTTCTAATATCCGGCGACGACAAAAAGATGGTAAAATTGTTCTAATTGACTTTGGGGCAGTCAAACAAGTTAAAGGCTTGCAAGTTAATCCTCAAGGACAGACGGTTTTAACAGTTCCCATTGGTACTCATGGTTACATGCCAAGTGAACAGGCAAAGGGTGAACCAAAATTCAGCAGCGATGTCTATGCATTGGGAATTGTTTGTATCCAAGCAATGACCGGGATAAATCCCGATCCTCGATGCAGTGGAGGACTCCCGACACACACCGAGACAGGAGAAATTGTTTGGCGCGATCGCGTCAAGGTTAGCTCTAAGTTAGCAGATATTTTAGACAAAATGGTACTCTATGACTTCCGTCAGCGCTACCAATCAGCAACGGAGGCGTTGCAAGCTGTCAAAAAGCTATCAGGGGAATCATCACCTTGGAAAGCTTTGATTGGAGTCGGAATAGCAGCAGCAGTTACCATTGTCATTTTAATTTATTCAATTATCCCAAAAGATAATTTATTAAACTATAAAAATCCTAGTTATGGGATAAAGATAAACTATCCTGATACTTGGTCTATACAAAACCTAGAAAACCCTGTAACTGGCGAAGTGGTTACATTCTTGCCATCGAAACAAAAGCAGGCAAATAAATTACAAGAAAATTTGACTATCAAGGTTTTAGAAAACTATTCAGGCACATTAGAACAATCTACTGATTTATTCATCAGCGAAATCAACAATCGTCTGTCTGATGCTAAGATTATTGATAAAGGTTCAACGATTTTGGCAAATAAAGCAGCGAATCAATTAATTTATACTGGAAAAAATGGAGGCAAGAGTTTAAAAAATATGCAAGTTTGGACTTTAAAAGGTGATAAGGCATACGTAATTACCTATACCGCAACAATAGATAATTATGATGAGTTTGTGCAAACAGCAGAGAGAATGATTAAATCGTTTGAAATTTCTGATCCCTAGTACTGCTTCCTTAGAATTAAAAATTAAAAAT
>CAZZYE010000588.1:0-5381 GCA_964658145.1 uncultured Stigonema sp. | reverse complement strand
TAAAATCCGTTCTGTCGGTGGAGACAGTTACCCGGAACAGTTTCACTTTTTTCGCGCCTGGAAACTTCTTTATTTTAACTGTTTTTCCTGAGTTTAACTCTTTCTCATTCCAAGATAACAATTCAATTTTTTTATAATCTTCTTGCTCTCCCGTATCATCACGGGGTCGATTACGTTTCAGAGGACAATAATAATATTTTCCTAACCCATCAATATATAACATCAATTTATTTGTCGCGTACCAAGTGTCCATCAAGACGGCTTGAAATGGTAAATCTTTATGATACACAAGGTTTTGCAGCATCTCCGTCACATGGTCAATATGAGTTTTCCCATCTCTGTCTGGGTCATAAACACGATAGTCAACTACCCAAAATTTTCCGATTTCGTGATTGACATATATACAATTGACTAGCCCAATTCCTTTAATGACACCATGTTCGTTGCCAAGGCGGTTCGGCGGGCAGAGTACTCTGTCCGCCGACACGCCGCACTATATTGTCGTTTGCTTGGCTCTATTTCTGTAGCGTATCGTTTATCAATTACTGTGTCATCAAAAACCAAGTAAGCGTTATCATTTATTTCTATTAAATCTTTAACATTATCCCAAAGAATCCGAGGCGTTAATTTTTCGTTCTTTAAATAACGGTTGATTTTATCATGACTGATTTGCTCGCTTCTGCTCTGCCAAATTTGTGAGCGTGTAATTAATTTGACTACTCAGTAAGTATTGGCAATAGTTAAGTTTAGTAAATTTCATCCTATAGATGATTATTTTTAATGCATCCTTTGCTAATTTTCTCAGGAAATTTTGAAGATAACTTTACACACTCGATTATTATTACTAATTTGAGCAAGAGCCTATGAAGGATATTCCCTCCTAATAATACATATGTACTACAAAATGGCGATCGCACTGTGCCAGTTGCGTAAGTCCTGGTGAAGTCAGAGAACTCTTGGCATGAAGACTGCATCTCCTCTTTTACCAACTTAAATTGTAACGTTGTTGCTCCTACTACCCTCCCGCAAATATCAACTTAGTTACAGAGAAGATTCTTAATTATTTGTTATTTTCAGTTGCTTTAATAAATAATTTAGCTATATTTATAGATAGCTATTATTAGCAGATAAACATAATGGAGATCGCCACAGAATCTCAGAATTGCTAGTATTAGTGCGAACATCACCACATAATTAGAGAGCATTAGAATATGGAAGTCAGCGCTCGTAATAATTTTACAGGAACTATCAAGAAACTAGAAAAAGGACCGATAAACACAGAAGTGATATTAGAGATTGCACCTGGTGTAGAAATGACAGCAATTATCACTCTTACGTCCGCTGAAAATCTCCACTTAGTTGAGGGTGGACAAGCGATCGCGGTAGTCAAAGCATCTGACGTGATGATTGGTGTCTAAAAGTTTTAGTAAATGCTGCGCCAAGCTTTCACTGTTCCAGACCCAATTTTGCTATCTATCGTTTGACCTCCTTCTAACACGAGTCGCATGTCTAAATTTTTATCAGGAGCATTTTTCAAAGCAGCAGCTAACTCATTGCTAACAGTAAATGTGCCATTTGCTCCTTCTAACTGGAAGACTTGTTCTCTAACGATCAGCAAGAGTTTAACGACTTTCTTTGTATTGGTAAACTCAAGATAGTCGGGTCTGGGATACCAAAAACCTGTATGATAGAAAGAGTCGGCTTCTCCTGAATTCATTGTTACTAGCACTCGAACGTTCGACCGAGTCCACAGAGTGATAACTTGTTTAGATCCCTCACGGTATAAATAGCCGCCTAAATAGTTGCGGTCAAAGACTGCGAGAAAATTCCCTTCAAACCGATCAGTGACCCTGACCGGTTTTGACCAAGGGACATTCATATCAGGGGAAAGCCCTGCTGATTTGACCACTGGGAAATGAGTGGCTACAGCTAGCCCAAGGCGAGGCATCTCTTGAACGGTTAAAGCAGCGCCAAGTTGAGGGGAGAGGACGACTAAGCCACCACCTAAGAAAAGAACTTGAATCTTCTGTGATAAGTTCATCGTGGGTCAGGGGTAGAGTTTTCGAGCGATGTACAAAACCTTGCCAAACTTATCTATAAGAGCCTAAGTAGACAGGTTAACTCCAACGCTAGTTTTTAATTTGATATGAGGGGTACGCAGTACCTGCACAGTTTTCCTCCAACGTTCGCGCTGGAGTTTTTGCCTTAGCTTGCCATGCATTGGACGGTTAGTCCTTACCTTTTTGTCCCCAAGAGAATAAAACTCGTTTCTGGCTCTACCTCCACGAATATTTATTCTCTTGCTAACCTTACCCCAAGCCCCCGACTTCAAGCGATCCTCCGGTCTTTTAAAGTAACGGGCATGAGATTTAGGAAGCTTTTCAGTACGTCCTTGACCGCGACGCGCTATCACTAACGCAGCAGCGCAGCCAGAATTTAGCCCATAGACAGCCATGTACTTTGTAACCCCGATCACCGAACTATACGCTGCTTCCACTTTCAACAACTGAATACCCTGGCGGATACAGCGAGTCTCGATCATCTGAGTGAATTTTGAATACGCGAAGTTAGATAGCATTCTGGCGGATTTTGTAGAGAGTTCAGACAGTGCTGCTTTCTTCTGCGTAAAATCTAAATCTTCTATTGCTATTGGTACTTGATGCTTTTGAGAGATGCGAACAATTTGGGCAATAGCCTTACCCAGAATATCTTCTGTTTGGTTTGTTGACTTATCTTGAATATTTGTTTTGATAGAACCGTGGCGCTTTAAATTCCCATGACGATCAATCACCGTCCAGTCTATGCTGCTGGGATTGTAATCTATTCCCAGAAAACCATTAGCTGCCGAGGTGGAAATAGTGCCAACTGGCTGCTCGACAATAGCGTTAACAAACCATTGCCCATCACGGTTTACTAATTCATAAGTAACAGGCTGCTGAGTTCCCGTTCTCCACTTTTGTTTACCATTTTTTGGCTTACCATCTGGATATTTGACTGGTGTCAACGCCGAAGCCAACCAATCGAAACCATACTTGAAATTAACGCCATGCAAGCTTACTGTTTCACTATATTTATGAATTAGGCATGGCGGCACGGTCAGAGTCAGGACTCCAGTTTCAATATCAAGCTTGCAGAGTTGATTGCCAGCTAAAAATATTTTCGCACCCTCATAGTAGATTCGGTTACTTCTAGCTGCCTGCCAATCTTTCAGCCATTCTTCATGATTTTGGTAGCCATTAATTTCTAGGCGGTGATGCTTATCGAATAACTTGCTGCTACCAAAAGTAACACTGAAGATGCCGCGTGAGCGCTGCTCTTTTAAAAGAGCGATTTTAGTCTCAAGTGACTGAATTTTATTGGCTTTGTAATGCAGCTTTTTCTTAAGCTGCTTGATTTTACGTTCATTATTCTGTCTCTCAGCCGAATCTCGTTGTTTCTCTAACTTTTTAATAGACTTGTTAACCTCCTTGATGGCGTCGTAACGCTCGTCTATATAAAGCTCCACTAGTTCAATCTGAGAAGAGTAGACCGCTTCCGCCTTACTGTAAGCGTTACGCGCATCTGTAGAAGATAAACCAAATCTGATCTCTAATTGCTTGGAAATCTCACTTTCTAACTGGCGCTTAGTCTGCTTTGTTTTACCTATCTTGTTGCGAATAGAGAACCCAGTCCGGATGACAGCACCAAAGATGGCTCCGTATTCCTCTAGAAATTCTAAAGCTGCCTTGTTATCGTCAAGCCTTAATATTGAAGTTTGTATCGCCACTTTAGACAACTGCGCTTCCCCTCCCGGTTATTTATGCGCTATCATTTTACTATACACTCAGTCTAACACGGATTTTTAAAAATGGCAAAAACAGAATCGGGTAAATTGTGGCAGAAAGCGAACAAAGACAAGGTAAGGGAGTATCACAATGCCTACATAAAAGACAAAACTCATTGCTCGTTAATCTTGGAGCCTTGGGTCAAGGAAGTTATAGATCGCGTCAAAGAACCATCACAGCCCTACGGAAATTGGGCAAGGCAGTTTATTGAGGAGTGGGCAAAAACTCAGATTTGAGTAACTCTGCTGAGGTTTGATGAATGGTTTATTAGTTTATTCTTAGCCAAACTTGCTCATATATAACTATTAAAAAATTTGTCCAACTTTGGTAATATTTAGACAAGAAAGTGGTTATCTAGTAGCACCCGATCGCCTTGAATTCAAGACGGACAAAAATTAGATATTGTGCTCAATATATACATTCATTATATCCTGCCTGCATCTGCCAGATAGTCTGCCTACAGTTGCAGTCACAAATAAATCATTTTCGATTACTTGTACCAAAAAAAATGGTATCAGGAGCAAGCAGATAGCAGCTCAAGCGATCGCCCCTACCTTCGGTTTTAACGAACGCATAATTAATTTTCACTCCATGTCTATTTAGGCAGATGCAACGCCCCATAGTAGCATCTGCCAAATTTCATCTCCCTTTACTCTAAGGGATTGAGTACTCAGCCAGTGGAATTTGCTCAAAACAAGATTGTAGCGGTATTTTCGTCAAAGTATTCCCAGACAAAAATTACACCAGATCAGGTGTTAAATTACTTGCTCGATCCCAACGTCAAGGTGGGAACTTCGACACCCATAGCAGATCCCCTAGGCGACTACACTCAAAAGATATTTGACCTCGCTAATTCATCCCAACCGGGTAGTTTCGATCTTCTCAATAGACATCTCCGAAAAACAACGTCATAAAATCAGAGATATAATCATTTTTGGACTTTTGCTTACAAGCGCAGTAACTGCTGTAACAAAGCCTCTTTTAGCTCAAGAAATCCCAAATACTTCAATGGTGTATCGAGTCTGCGTGCAAACTAGTAATTTACTACAAGACATTAATATGACTCGATTAGATGAACGAACCAAATGTATATACATGATTGTGAATGACACAATAGAAATAGAAATTGAGATTGATGGAAGATTAAAATATGAAGACATCGAATTTTGAAGATATGACACGGGCCGAATTGCGTGATTATGTTCGCCATAATCCTCATGACACCGAAGCTTTTCACAAATACGTTGATATATTAAGAGCTTCACCAAACAGAATCACAATAACCCCTGACCAAATTGATACAGAATTACCCAAACTATTGCAAGGAAATTAATTTAGCTCCTAAAACAATGTCTCGAACTGTTGTAATTTATAGATTACAGCAGTTTTTGTTTTAACGATGAAAGTAAACAGGCAAAAACTCATAAGTAGGTGGGTGGGAAAGCGGTTTGCGATTCAGTGAGGTACATCGGGTAGGGGCGAACGTCCTAGTGGGATGTTTCAAGTAAAGACTTAGACAGGTCGTCGAGAACTCGATTAGCCGCCAGTGGACCACAA
>CAZZYE010000587.1:0-5386 GCA_964658145.1 uncultured Stigonema sp. | reverse complement strand
CATTAGCAATCATTCCCAATGTTTTCCAAAAAGAAAAGCGCTATCGCCTGTAGCACACTGAAAAAAAATTATCTCTTTCCATTTGTTGAGCAAAACTATACATTTATGTACTGCTTTACTCGTTTACTAGACTACTAACCTAGTAAAGAAAAGCGCTTACATGTTTATACTTTTATGGTATAAACATGATGCTGTTATTGAGATTTTATTTGCAAAGTGGACGAACTAATTAAACCAATTTGGTGGTCTTATCCACGGTTCCATTCTAATTGTTAAAATTCTCAGACAAAAGAGTTTTTTGTGAACAGTTATTACAAACTATGTAAACATTGGTAAAAAAAAGAGTGCTATTTACTGCTTAGTCCACTGGAGGATGCCAACCAGCAAGCATCCAGTAACTGCGAACTTCCAGAGCATCCGGATCATCACTTAAATGTAGGGCTGCAACCGTTACCCGACCAGTCGGTGTTTTGCCAACAATACGCAAACCATCATCAGTCCAACAGAAATGCTCAGACCATACTTGGGTACGTGGGTTGAAAATTTTTACCGTTTCACCCGTTTCCGGGTCAACGCCTGTAGTTTTATAACTTTTATAGCGATTACAAAGCGGACAAGCTATCCACAGGTTCGATTCATCATTGCTACCGCCTTTAGCAATGGGAATAATGTGTTCGATTTCTAAACGTGCTATCACCAAATGCTGAGGACTCAAGCAATAACCACAGCGATTTCTAGCAACAGTGCGGACACGACGTTCTATCTCCACAGGAATGTAAGTTCGAGCCATTGCTGTTAGGTGAGAGATGGTTTAAACCACGTTCAACAGCTACTTTCAAGGCTCTCGCTTTACGTACCCAACCGCGCCGATAGACTTGCATGATTTCATCTAGTTGACGAACTTCTACATCATTAAGCTGACCTTCTCGGTTACGCGCTAAGAGGTCACTAAAAACTTCTTGCTGTTCAGGTTCCATCTGCAGATCGCACAAAGCCAAAACCTGCTTATCAGGTAGTGACTCAATAGGTAAGTCGGTAAGCGCACGGTCGATGAATTCTACTAATACATCTTCCAACCGACGATGTGTGAGAGCAGCGATTTCCTTTGCTCTTTGTACCAGCGTCTCAGGGAGTTCCAAGGTGATAATTTCAGCCATTTGCTACCATTCGAGTCTTTTACCTTTCATTGTAGGCGTATCTTTCCGGGGTAGGTTGTAGTGAGAGGCGATCGCTCTTTTTTTGTAATAGACGATAGTTGGTAAAGAGGATAAAATCTGTAATGACACCTATTAACCTGCAACCTTGGCATACGACAACACTTGTAAATATCTGGCAGAAACCTATGCCCCTAATTTTGTACACTGGTTGCTGGCAGTTAACCCTGCTAATGTTCGTGTTTTAAAAACAGAAATTATCCCCGAACCAATCCGTTCTGATGCACTGATTCTCCTGCAAATCAACAATAAAATCCTGCACCTAGAATTTCAAACCTTACCTTATTCCAACCCACCCATTCCCTACCGGATGCTCAAATATTGGACGCTCTTGTATGGACAATACTGGTGCGATATTGAACAAGTAGTCATCTTTTTAAAACAAACAACCTCAGAGCGAGTCTTTCAAGATAAATTTGAACGCCAAAACACCAAACATTCCTATCGCGTTATCCGACTTTGGGAAGAAGACCCCGCTCCCTTTCTTGCAGATCCCGCTCTTTTACCTTTAGCAACTTTGACCCGTAGCAAAGAGCCAAGAACGTTATTAGAGCAAGTCGCACAGCAAGTCGCTATGCTAGAAGAACCAGCACAACAACGAAATATTTCAGCCGCTGCTGAGATACTGGCTGGTTTGCGATTTGAAAACAACCTGATTCGTCAGTTATTTCGAGAGGAACTTATGCGAGAATCAGTCATTTACCAAGAGATCCTACAAAAAGGAATTGCTCAAGGATTACAGCAAGGAGAGGTGGCGGTAATTATCCGCTTACTTACGCGACGCTTTGGAGCGATCGCTCCTGATTTGGTAGAGAGAATTCACACCCTATCCATTTCCCAGTTAGACGAGTTGATTGACGCGCAGCTAAATTTTTCCTCAGTAGAAGATTTAGTCACCTGGTTGGAAGGGGTTTAGTTGATTTAGAAAACAATTACAACAATGTGTGATTAGCTGATTGAATTGACTTTAGAATACCGCCTTCCACCTAATTAATTGCTACCATAATGCCATTGTCTGGGTTTTCTAGCAGTGGATATTTGACTTTCTTTAAATATTAGTTGTAAAAAAAGGAATTACGAATTACGAATTATTCTGTCACCAGCACCCGCCAACGTGACTACCAATACAGTGTCAAAAACATGACTTTTCTCATAGCTAGATTCGTGACTTCCGACTCATGTTGCCATTCGACTCTAATTTTTATGATTGACATAACTTGAATTTAAAAAGCGTCAATTAATCTGACGAATAGGAAACCTAACGATGCGTTTGCTCAAATCTCTGATCCTGGATAGTGCAGTTAGCTTGGTCACCAAAGCTTGTAATGTCGCAGCATGTCCGGCTCTAGCCAATAACTCCTATGATAAAACTGATCGGGAACACGAAGCTCGTCAGGTATACGAAACTGGTCGGACACACGGATGGTAAGCGTTAACTCCTGAAACTACCCTAGATACGTTGTGTTGCGATTGGCAAGGGTTGGCAAAAATACGACAGAACTGCAAGTCAGTTCCTGAACTTTGTTCTGCTAGAGGATTATTGGCGGTTGCTACTATTGGTCTTAACGGCTTGCGTCAATATAGATTTCATCCTACTGCGAAAAAGAATTATCTAAAAGTTTTGATGAATTTGGGCAGATATAGGACTCATATTTGATTTCAATACGGTTCAGTTAAGGCTTGATCCCCCCTAGCCCCCCTTAACCTTAAAAAGGGGGGAACATAGCCCCCCTTTTTAAGGGGGGTTGGGGGGATCTCTTCGATGACGGAACGCTACTAACATTGAAGATCAAGTCAATCGGTTGTCAGAGCTAGGAAAGCAAATATTGTACTGGTTAGCTATTCAGCAAAAACCAGCATCACTAGAACAACTGCAACAAAGTCTTTGCGACCGCCCAAAAATAAAGTTTCAGGCTAATAGCATAAGTCCTTTTTAACGGACTGAAACTGGAAAAACAAGCAATTAAGTTTGTTTTAGCCGAATGTGCGCTATTAGCGATCCAACGTGCCGACACGAGTGTTTCCCGACAGACGCGTCTGGCGTCCTTGAAATTTATTACAAGCGCGAAGAGGTAAGAATGAAATAGCCCTGCCCGGTAAACTTTTTCATTTTGACTCCTCACGCCACGAAAAAATAATTTCCTCTTCAGCTTGCCTAAATTCAATATTAAACTTATCAAATACAACTTCTCGCCCCAAGAGCATTACATCTGTAGTATTATTTTGTAGCCATGCAACAGGAGCCATAAAACTGTGTTCATCAATTGTCATTTCAACATTGCGTAAAACATACTCTACAGTTCCGCCTACTGTTTGTGCTAATAATACTTGCTCTCCATCAGCTAAAGCATATCCCAAATCTTGACCTGCCTTTTGTGAAATTAAACTAAAATCTGCCCCTGAATCCACTAACATAGTTGTATTAATCACAAACTTTTTATGCTTGAGATTCACCTGATAGTTTGGTAACCATTCATGGCGACTGACTGAGCGTAACCGAACAGGTAGAATAACGATCGAGCCAGTAAAACCGGGAACCAAGTAAATCGAAAAAATTTCTCCTGAAGCATGTGCGACATCCAATACTTGACGTAAGTCTTGACCATGAGCAATTATGCCGTTGGCATTGTAGGCAATGTATTGATGGGCATACTGTTTTAATTCTTCGCGGTTGCGGTTGAGCCACTTCAGCATCTGTTGGCTTTCATGTTGAGAAGGTGTAGTACTCATACATTTTGACCTTTATAAAAGTAATAGAAGCGATCGCCCCTACTATAGCAATCTTGCTGTTCACGATGATTTAGGATTGCTATATATCGCAATCGATGATTTTGTAGGGTGGGCATTGCCCACTCTACGCTCGTTCGCAATTCATTTAGGACTGCTATATAGTATTACGTCAAGCGAGAACCGCTATATTTACCAACACGTGTGTGCATAAGTTGAAAATAAATCCCTGACTAGATTATAGAGGGGCATTCAACAACTACCAAACCCTTGCCTCTGTAATCTACTGTTAGTGCTGGAGACACAGTTAAATTTTTGCCTTCAGGCGATCGCACAGGCGCTACTGATTTGGTTAAAGTGCAACCTGGTGGGGAATTTGGCTACGAATTTGTTCCCTTACAAAAGTAATTTTTCAACGTGGGCAAAATTCACAAAGGAGGAGCTTTTCTCAAAGATGCTTTCAACTATAGCACCACTATTGATTACTTTTATTGCCATCATTTTTATGTTTAGACATATAGATGTGCGTCTGAATTTAGGATTATGTGCAGCGGGATTGTTTTTAATTGCCGGTAAATTTCCGCAACTTTTCGTCATTATTGCTCAACAAATGGCAAATGAAAAAACAGTTGTCCCAATTTGTACGGCGATGGGTTTTGCTTATGTCCTGAAGCTAACAGAATGCGATTACCACTTGACAAAATTGCTAATTTCTCCTTTACGCTATGGTAAATGGCTATTAATTCCTGGGGGAATTATTGCAGCTTACATCGTTAATATGGCGATAATCAGTCAATCTAGCACGGCGGCAATTGTTGGCACTGTCTTGTTACCGTTGCTACAAGCAATTGGCATTATGCCGATGATCGGCGGTTCGCTTCTGTTGTTAGGTTCCTCAATGGGAGGCGAGTTATTCAACCCTGGTGCTGTGGAACTTGTCAAATTGGCAGAACTTACCAAATTGCCTGTTTCCACACTTGTAGCCAAAGTTATGCCTGTAGATCTCTTAGCAAGTGTTACCGCGCTAATTGTATTCTGGATTCTGGCTGTAGTTTTGTTGCAGAAAACAGAGGCAGAGGGAATAAATTGAATGAATTTTCTACTAGATTAGCTCAATTAAATAACTTATTTATTTGTTTCGATGGAGAAGAAAGAGTTAGCGTGGATTTTTATAAATCATTTTTAGCTCGGCAAAACGTGAATCAGGTTTTGCCTGATGTATGTGACGTATCAAGAGAAAATTTTAATCCAAAAGCCTTAATTACTCAAGCCAAAAGTAATAACGCACAAAGTTTGTTATTAGCAGCCTCAGCACAAAAATTTGATAAATTTATAGAATTAGCAAAAGCTAATAATCGGCAACTAGCACTCTTTAGTAATTCGACTTTAGATGCAAACGAAACACTAAAACAAGGTAAAGAATTTGTTGAAGGTATGGTGCTAGT
>CAZZYE010000586.1:0-5387 GCA_964658145.1 uncultured Stigonema sp. | reverse complement strand
CCCACCCTACGTGTATTTTTGGAATTTTCACAACTGAAATAGGATTGCTATATCTGCAGCTTAAACACTGAATTTTACTGAGAATTCAACTTGACTTTTCGTCAAGTTTGCTTTATTATGCTATTTTCTGGTTGTTCAGGAGTAGCCTACAGATACTGCCAAGTTAATTGTTAAACAGAAATATAGTTTAAACCCTAAAAAGTTGATGCCTTGACAGGCTTTAGATTATTTATTTACCTGTTTTAAGCTATTTTAGTCCAGAAATTTTATTGGGTAAAAGTTTTTAATCAAGATTTTTGTAATCACACAAGCACCATAAATAGTACCACCAATTACGGTATATAACTATTAAACTAAAGACTAATATTGTAGTTAGTCAAGCTCCTGCTGGATGTGTATTACTATAATCTCTAAGGATTGAAATTATCTTTATTATCTGTTAATTTGGTATTTTTCGCTGCTCAGAAGATTGTTCAATGAAATGCGATCTACTTAGTCCTGAGTCCAGATATTAATTGGTATATAGCAGTCCTATTTTATTTATGAACAAGGGGGACAAGGAAGAAGTGTTCACGAATTATTTAGGATTGGTATAAGAAAAATTAAGTAGTGTGGGCGGGAAAGCTGACGCAGCAAGATACTAAGACTAACTTTTATACAGAAACTGGGTATGAGCCGTTAAAGCAAGGATTTTAAAGAGTTGCGGGAGTCTAAAATGCCAGCAGCCTACCATTCACATGAGCAACTCGCAACATGTTCATTTTCAGCTGCGAGTGCGCCCGGTCAGCAATCATATTAGATATAATGAAAAACTATAATCGGATCAAACTTCAGGAAACACTGCGCACCAGCTACTGGTTTGTGCCAGGACTTATGACCGGCGCGGCAATGGGGCTAGCTTTCACCATGCAGAAGCTTGACTTAGCCGGCAAGTCAAGACCGATGCAGAAGTTGGGTTTGATTATTTACACTGGCGGACCAGATGGGGCGCTGACGCTGCTTTCAACCATCGCTGGTTCGATGATTACCGTTGCCGGTACCGCCTTCTCGATCACACTCGTTGCTCTCACCCTCGCTTCTCAACAGTTCGGTCCACGAGTGCTCCGCAACTTTATGCAGGACATCAAATATCAGTTTGTACTCGGCACGTTCCTCGCCACGTTCATCTACTGTTTGCTTGTGCTGCGGAGTGTGCAAGTCGGTCAAAATAACCCGTTTGTGCCGCATATTTCAATCACAGTTGCTATCCTGCTGGCGATCGCCAGTATTGGCGTGTTCATCTACTTCATTCATCATGCATCAACCTCGATTCATGCGTGGCACATCATTAGGGAGATCAGTGACGAACTGGAAACTAATATTGATTACCTGTTTTCTGAGAGGTTCGCTGGGGATCGTCAGCCCGAACACATGGGGCGACATGTAGAGGAAATCCCGGTGGATTTCGACTCCTATGCCTACCTAATCCGGGCGGCGGGCAGCGGTTATATTCGGGGAATTGATTACGATCGCTTGATGGACATCGCCAAGTCGAAAGACCTCCTACTGCATATAAAACACCGCCCTGGCAAGTTTATCGTGCAAGGTAGTCAGCTGGTGAAAGCTTGGCCTGAGCAAAATATCAATCGAATGCTCAACAAGCAGATAAATCTTGCATTCATTTTGGGTAGAGAACGCACTGCGTTTCAGGATGTGGAGTTTTCCATCAAGCAACTGGTGGAGATCGCCATTCGTGCGATCTCCCCTGCCGTTAACGATCCGTTTACAGCAATCAGATGTATTGACCAGCTGAGTGCAGCACTGTGCCGTCTGGCTAAAAAAGATTTCCCATCCCCCTACGGCTATGATGACCACCACAAACTCCGGATGATTATCGACCAAGTGACGTTTGCCGGATTAACCGACGATGCCTTTCACCAAATTCGCCAGTACGGGCGATCGGACGTGGCGGTAACAATCCGCTTACTGGAGGTGATCGCGACTATTGCTGAATACACCAATAACAATGAGAACCGTGCAGCATTGTTGCGTCATGCCGACATGATTAGACGCGGTAGCCAACAGGGGTTGCCGGAGGAATTGGATCGAAAGGATGTTGAGACAATATACCAGGCAGTAATTAAGGCATTGTCGTCGTAATACTAGATAGCCTGATCGTGAACTAAATCGGAGTCAATCAGCGTCTATTGCTCTAATAATGCGCTCCAAACACTCACTCGCACTGAGATCTGCATCAATAGCTAAAGCTTGTAACTTTTTCCATGCAGTTGGCGTCAGACCTACCATATGTCTTTCTTTCATCTCGTCATAAAAGACGGGTTGATTTTTTATTCTCTTTTTTCCTTTACCTAGTTGCATAATTTAGAATTTGTAGCTATACTATAAATATAGCAGACAAACTTCATGGGAGGTTATAACTAGTGCTTAAAAAGAAAAAAGGTTTTAGTATAGCTACTAAAAGTGTTAAGTGCAAACTAAAACGTAATGGTTTTGATTTAACCGAAACTAAAGTAGCTTTTAATGAAGTTGTACACTTTTACTTTGCACTAGTTAATACACATCCTGAAGGTATTGACCTACCAAGAGAGTCAGATGGAGGATGGCGACCCGCATGAAAAGTTGACAATTGGTGATGATGCACAGTATCCATTGCCATTTAATGGTTTCCCTGTGCAACTTCGCCGCGCTGCAATACGTAAGGCAATTGGTGCTTGGGAATCATGGCATAGTAATTACGTCATATGGTTAAAGCGTCCCAAAAAGCAAAAGTTGCAGCAAGAGTGTTGATTTTCCATCGATTTGGGGGCAAGACCCTTAATTAATTACGAATTACCCTTCGGGTGACGCTCGTTCCGACGCCGGAGTACCGGAAGATCGCTTCGCTATCGCTTCGCTAACGCAGTCGCCTCTGTCGGGAAAACCGACAACATGCGCACCGCAGTTTCTTTCGGAGGGTTTCCCTCGGACGTACTGCTCGCTGTCTCACGAATTACGAATTACGAATTATTCGGTCACCCCCCAAGCCGCACCTCATCCAAGTCAATGTCACGCTCGATTCGGAGCAGCACCTCGTCATTAATGATGCCCTGTTTACGCAGTTTGATGAGTATTTTCCGCTCGGCAACCAGCACCTCGTGCTGCAAATACTCAAAGGCGGCAAGTTGCTCTTGGCTTCCCTCATCCATAGCATCACAGCAGGCACAAAAGCGGCGGATGCGGTCTTTATACTGAGTCTGCAGCCAGAGGACCATCTCCGATTCCGCAAGCACATTGTCTTGAGCGGTGAGTTCCTCGATACGTGCCATTGCAGCTTCAGCAGCCCGAAGTCTCGCCTCCATCTCTTCACGTTCGGTGCCAACATCCCCTGTCACTTTGAGCCAGCGAATCAGGAGTGGCAAGGTAAGCCCCTGTAGTACAAGCGTCACCAAGATGACGCTGAAGGTTAGGAAGATAATCAGGTCGCGCTTTGGAAAAGGAACTTCATTGTTGGTTGTCAGGGGTAATGTCAAAGCCGCAGCCAAGGAGAGGACGCCCCGCATACCAGTCCAACCGATCAGCAAGACGTTCTGCCAAGGAGGGTACGGGTCCCTTTCCCGCAGTCGGCGACTGAGCAGTCGCGGAATGTAAGTAGCTGGAAATACCCACAACAAACGCACACTGATGACGACCGCACTCATGAGAACGGCATACCAAAGGAGAGTAGCTGTCAACTTTCCAGAGATTGAGCTGAGGATGCTCGGTAGCTGAAGGCCAATGAGAATAAAGATGAAACCATTTAAGACAAAGACGATGATTTCCCAAACTGCCGCCGCCGCCATCCTAGTTCTGGCTGAGAGCAGATCAGAGCTTTGCCAACGGTGGTACATGCCAATGGTCATCGCCGCCAGCACCCCCGAAACGCCGCAACGTTCAGCTAAGAGGTAAGATGCATAAGACATCAGGATTGTCATCGTGATCTCGACAGACGGATCATCTAGACGGCGATGCATCCAAGCGATTAGCCATCCCAGCGCCAACCCAATGAGTACCCCGCCGATTCCCACTATGAACAACCTGAGACTAGCTTCCCAGATTGAGAACACGCCTGCGATCGCAGCAGCTACAGCGAAACGGTACGCAACCAAACCTGTAGCGTCATTCACCAGACTTTCGCTTTCCAATACAGTCACGATGCGTCGGGGAACACTGAGTCGCTGGAAAATGGTGGTGGATGCCACCGCATCAGTGGGTGAAACGACGGCTCCTAACACGAAAGCCGCAGGCCAAGTGACTCCGCTAATAACTGCATGTGCCACCACAGCGACAGCAGATATGGTCGCCAGCACAAGACCCGTAGACAGCAGTAAAATGGGTCTAAGATTGGCACGGAAGTCGTTCCAAGGGATGTACCACGCCGCTGAGGTAACTAGCGGTGGTAAGAAGACTAGAAAGACGAGTTCTGGATCGATGTCAACCCTGGGAAGACCAGGTATAAAGCCAAGAACAAGCCCACCGAGAACAAGCACAATAGGGTAAGGTATCACAAGCCTTTCGGCAACTACTGCGAGGACGGCGACAACCAAGAGTAGTCCAAGAATAATTTCGATGTGATGCATAGCTTAATAATTATGAAGGAGCTAGCCTTAACTATGAGGCACTATGGGCATCATGGTTGTAGTGACGCGCCGTAGAACTCCACCAAACATCCGCTTTTTATCCAGAAGAAGCATTAAGTAGAAGCTGAGGAATGTAGTGCTAGAAAAACATTTATATGATAATATAAACTACATACCAATTATAAAGATCAGCTTTCCAGTGTGGTGGAGTCTGTCAGCCCCTTCGGGTCTCACTGGAGCGTCTCAAGGAGACCTTCCTATGGATTATCTAATTGCTACGAAACCTGTAGATCCACAACTCAAAGCAATTTTAAGCCGTGCGAGTAAGCAAGGGACAGAATTCGCGTTGCATCTTAAGCGACCTATATTTTGGAAGAAATGGTGGGATGTGTTGTAGAGCATTTGAGGAGCCTTTGATACTTAAGTTTGTCAAGCAGCTGAAGAAGATTGAGTTCACCAACCATATGTAGAACATTTCTAACTCTTTGCCCATCGGCTATCAAGGATATTACTCCTTTGCCGACGTTGCTTTTTTGAGGTAAGTAGGTGGACAAAAATATTTACAGTCATTGCGAACGAAGTGAAGCAATCCCAAACCCCTGCGATTGCTTCGTTTCACTTCGTTACACTCGCAATGAGATTGTGTAATTACTCCCGAACCGCTCGAAGAATACCTATTTGAATGAACCGCGTACTGCAAAGCAGAAGCCGTTCGCGAAGCGTCTCCCCTTGGGAGAAGGCTAGACGCGAAGCACAAGGGAGAAAGAAGAGAAGAGGATCGGTAATCTTATG
>CAZZYE010000585.1:0-5391 GCA_964658145.1 uncultured Stigonema sp. | reverse complement strand
GTCGAATTTGGCACAAAAAAGCCTGCAGGCAAAGACTGTTCTACCACCGGATGACGCCCATCCACAATCATCACCTCTCGTCCTGACACCATTTCGGGACGACAGTAACCTTGGTAAACCGCCAACTCTGCTAAACCACATAACACATCTGCCGCCGCCACCGCACGGGAAATATTGCGAATGATCTCCGCGTGTACTCCCACCTCGTCCCGCAACGCTGCAAAAATTTCATACTCCAACTTATTTAAATCATCCCGCGCCGTGAGAATCCGCGCTTCTCTTTCCTTCAACTCTGGAGTGATGTAGCGCTCCTCATTTGTCAGAGTTTGCTTGCGGATATAATTAGACGGGACTTGGTCAGCTTTTGCCCGAGAAATACTGATGTAGTAACCAAAAGTTTTGTTAAATCCTACCTTTAGCGTGGGAATTCCCGTTTTTGCCCTCTCGTCAACTTCTAAATTGGCAATCCATTGCTGATCTGCTTCTACGGTGACACGCCTCTCATCCAACTGGGGATTCACACTTTTGCGAATTAACCCTCCTTCGGTTAAATGTATAGGTGGTGATTCTACAATATGGTCTTGTAATTTTTGCGCCAACTCTGACAACACGGGCGGCACTTTCTGTAAAGCTTTCAGGAACAGAGAACGAGACTCCGCCACCAAGTAGGCTAATTCTGGCAAGCGAGACAGCGAATCTGCCAAAGCTATTAAATGTCTAGCATTCGCAGTGCCAGAACCAGCGCGTCCTGTAAGCCGTTCCAGGTCATAAATTTGCCGTAACAATTGCCGCAATTCTTGCCGGAGGGTAGTATTTTCTATGAGTTCTTGAATAGTGTCTTGCCGGGAGCGAATACCTTTAATATCAAGTAGCGGTTGCAACATCCATCGCCGCAAAGCACGACCGCCCATCGCCGTACTGGTTCTATCTAATGCCCACAGTAGGGAACCATGAAAACTTCCATCACGGACAGTTTGCGTAATTTCCAGGTTACGGCGAGTTTGATAGTCAACAATGAGGAAGTCCGTGAGAGTGTAGGTGCGTAGAGGCTGGAGGGGAACAGAGGTTTCTTTTTGCGTATCTTCTAAGTATTCTAGGAGACCACCTGCCGCACGAACTGCTAAAGGAAGGTGGTCGCAGCCGAGTCCTTCAAGCGATCGCACTTTAAACTGCTGCAACACTTTGGTTCTGGCTTCGCCTGCAGAGAAGGGAATTTGCGATCGCAAGCAATAACAAAATGATGGCGGCAAACATGCTGGTAGATGTTCTGATTTTTCTCCGGGACGTAGTAAAAGACCCAAGTCAGGGGCGTTGGTAGGAACCAGCACCTCTGAAGGCTGCAAGCGCATTAATTCCTGTGTCAGATGCTCTAAATTGCTTCCTTGGGTGGTGAGGATTTCGCCAGTCGAGATATCTGCATAAGCCAAACCCCAATGTTCCCCAGCAATTACCACAGCCGCCAGGTAATTATTATGACCTGCTCTTAGCATTCCTTCTTCTAACAAAGTGCCAGGAGTAAGGATGCGTGTTACCTCGCGACGCACTAAACCAACAGCCTCAGCTGCGTCTTCCACTTGATCGCAAATCACAACTGCATAACCTTTTTCAACCAGTAAGGTACTGTAGCGCTCCCATGCATGATGTGGCACACCTGTCATGCATACCCTACCAACTTCTCCAGCATGCTTACTAGTCAGGACAAGTTCCAGTTCCCTAGATACAGTAATCGCATCCTGAAAAAAAGTTTCAAAAAAATCTCCCACCCGATACAGCAGCAGCGCGTGAGGATACTTATCCTTCATCTCGACATAGTGCTGATACATTTTACTGAGTCTGCTACGATCCACGAGTTTAGTATCAGCGTGAGGCGCAGTCGAGACATTGGTTTGAGTTGTTTGGGGTGCAGAGTCAGAAGCGGTCATAAACTTTCTCGATAGGTTTGGAAACCCACGTCAACAGGAGCGTGGGAGGAAAAACTAACGGGTGCTTTAGCGCCCGTGACAATTAATCCAGTTGAACGTTGCAGTAGTCGAACTTTCTTGACAGAGAACTGACCGTAGCGCTCCCAGCTAGAATTAGATACCGAAACTTGTGTTTTTGTATCGCCACTTACCCAACCTCTAACAGTCCTTTTCCCTTGGGTAGCTTCAACATAATCACCCTTTCTGAATCCATGACGGGTAACAGTGCCACCATACTTGCGTCTAGTTCCACCCTTTGACGGAAGCATTAAATGTAATTGACGACGGCTAATAGGTGGACGACGAATAACGGCAAAGGGAGCAGGGGTTACCTGTACTTTGCCACTCCAGCCCATCGTATTGCGGTCAATGACGTCATACTTGATGAACTGGCTGCATGCAAGGGCAATCCCGTCAACAGCATGAGTTGCTGGTATCGCGTCACCGAAGAAGTGCTTCTGTTTCTCAAGTCCTAGCTGAGTTCGGATTTGAGCAGTTTTCCAGCCTTCAACCTCAAACACTTTATCAAAGTCGTTTCTAAGGTTTTCTAACTGCCATCTTTGACCAACCATTACCGGACTAAATCCTTTATCACCCTTAGCCTTAACCACTTCGTAAATGACAGCAGTAATTGGGTAGATTTGCGATAACTCGTAAAGTATTCTTAGTTCAAGTTCGCGGTTGGCGCGGATACTTGGTGGTATCTTGGGTGAACGACGATTGTTAAACCTTTTCAGGCGATGAGCGCGTTGTTCAAAAGGTAGTTTGCGGCGGCACGTTTGCGGGGGAAGCTTCCCCCGCAAAGCTGCCTTATTAATTCGCCTCCCCCTTCTATTGCGTCGCATCATGCTACGTTGAGCCATGCGTTCTCGTACTGCTTTGAAAGGCAATTGTAGATGAGCAAGCCACAAGGTGAATTTAGCTGACTGAACGCCAATACCCGTGTATAGTTTGCCTGGATCAATACCCACTACAATTGGCTGAAACTTGTAGCCGTCTATTGGAACAATTTTCTTTCCTTCGACTAACTGAACTTGGAATATACCTAAGTCGTTATGTACGACCTTGGCTATCCCTTCCTTTAACCAACGTCTTGCACGACTAGCTTTTGTTGGCATTAATTGTTGTCCTGAAATCGATAAAACTGGCACTCGTAACATGGAGATAATCCTTTCGAGCTTAGTTGTAAGTCCCCTCGACCCCCCTACCCCAGATGGCTTGGCATAATCCAACGCTCTGAATAAAACAGCTTAAACATAATCCGATCTAGGGAAACAACCGGAAGTTTGTACCGTGGTAGGGGTTGGTCTATTCACCCAAATGCACAAGATTTATTTCTTGCAATCCCACGGCTTGAAGCCGTGGGTCGGTGAACGATATTTAGGAATACGTATTGCAATCTGCTATTATCTGATGATAACTTGTTGTTAGCATTACTCTCAAATTGTTCCAGGGTTATTAAATCTTCGGCTACTTCGCCTGGTCGGTGGGCTTGGCGGAGTTGGTTCTTGTGCCTTAAGCTGCTCGTCAGCAGTCAGAAACTCGACTTGATAGCCCTTATGATGGTAGTGCCAGCCCAAGATGACAATGCTGGCATCACCCATAGAAGTTTTTTGCTTAGCAAGATTGGGAAATTGAAATGCTAACTCTTTGAGTGATTGCGCCTCCCAAAGAACTATTTGCTCACTAAAACCCGCCCAAGGAGATGTTTCGTCAGCTGCATAAGTCATAATTTTTGCAAAAGCTTCGGCTGTTTCATACTTTTTTGCCCTAGCTTGTGCAATGTGGTTACCTGTTTCCACAATAGTGGCTAAAGGCAGTACCAAAGTAGTAGATTTAGCAATTTCTGCTTGGATTTTCTGATCTACACGCTCAAAATCCCACCGATCATCATCAGAACCACAAATTTCCATCCCAGTAACTTTCAACCAAACACAAAGAAGGGATGTGTCGATGATTAGAACCTTCCTCATACTTCTAACTACTCGCCACGAGAAAGGCTCCTTTCAATCGCACCGTTTGTTGTAAGCTTACCTAAAGAAGCGGATGCATACAGCTTGGAAAAATTCTGAATATCCTCTAGTACAGCTAACTGACTTTCTCCAGTTTTAGAATCTCGGTTCGCAACAACTACAAATGGCACTATTTCTGGTCCTAAAGCATCGAGTAAAGCAGGATTATGCGTAGTAATTAAAATGTCAATTTTTCTTCTTTTACCAATCTCTCGCAACATTCTTACAAGCAATTCTAAGCGCGAGGGATGAAGTCCGTTATCTACTTCTTCTATTATGATTTGACTACCTTCTGGTCGGGTGAGCAACGCTGTGAGAATAGCGATAAATCTCAAGGTTCCATCCGACATACTTCTAGCATCAATCTCTGTACTCTGACCTGGTTTCCATACTTCCTCACAGTAGAGCATTGCATCTGTACCAAATCTGCCTACTTTTTCTGCCCATACTTTTTGAATACCCCCTTCTGGTAAATTCCTGGCATAGGTAGATAGTGTTGATTCCACCTCAGTTTTCTGTTCATAATCTAATGCTGCTAATACACCAGCGATATTTGATGCATCACTTTCTAGTTTCTCAGAAAGCGGTGAGTAATCCCGCATGTTAGAAGGAAGGGGATTGATAACAAATATATTTTCGATTGTTTGTATAACTGTATGAATTCGATTTTTTAATTTAATTTTTTTAGTGATTTCTTTAATTTCCGGTGTTTCTGTAATTATATTTGATTCAAAATTTTCATTCCCAGACTCTGTAAAGGCATCTAATACCAGCAAATTGTGTTTTTGATTTCGCTTTTTGTCTTTAAAAGGCAATAGTCCACTATTAGAGATATTTTGAATCTCTATAATTTTACTTATTTCAGGTAATTCACCAGATTTTTCATCAACTAGACTATTTATTTTTTCTTCTAAAATTTGAATAATAGGTTGTGTTTGCACAGTAATAGTGTAAATATAATCTGTAATATCGTCATCACCCTGAACAACCACCTTTAATGTAAATTGAGTTTCAGGCTTACGTGCAGCCCACTCTACACCACCTCGAATCGAAGTCAGGGTTTTGTCTCCAGCCAAAGCTGCTTCAATATCTTTGCCTGTAACTATTCTTTGGAGAAATTCCAAGGCTTCAACTACATTAGATTTGCCACTGGAATTTGTACCAATAAGAACAGTCAGTGGATCGATAGGAAGCGCAGCATAACGGAAACTTTTCCAGTTTTCTAGGATGAGTTGCTTAAGCATTACCCACTCCACAAGCTCTAGTATTTTACTTTTTATATTATCGCTCTAGATCGAACTATTTGCTCAAGAGTTGTGAAGAGGCGATTGCAGTAATGAGAAGCTTTGCGTACCTCAGCAACCATCAGTGATAGGTTAAGAAAACTGCGCGTTTGTCAAGGGGGTAAAGGAAAAGGT
>CAZZYE010000584.1:0-5406 GCA_964658145.1 uncultured Stigonema sp. | reverse complement strand
GATACAAAGGAGTAGCCATGTCATCTATTGAGCTTCTCCAACGCCAAATCCACACTGCACAAGAGCTGCAAGCCGTGGTGAAAATGATGAAAGTATTAGCCGCGTTAAACATCCATCAGTACGAACAGGCAGTTACCTCCCTCGCTGAGTATAATCGTACAATCGAAATGGGTTTGCATGTCGTGCTTGCCGCTGCACATACCCATGACGCTCCGCACCAACTAGTGAACGCTGATCGCTTCAAAACTGACCCAAAATCCCTTTCGACCGACCTTGGTCGTTGCGGCGTGATTATCTTTGGCTCTGAGCAAGGGATGTGTGGTCAGTTCAACGAACAGATTAGCCGCTATGCGATCGCCGAATTAGAGAAGTTGAAGCTCTCACACGAACGGTTGGCGATTTTTGCCGTCGGATCGAGAGTTATCTCCCATTTAGAAACCGCAGGCTATGCAGCTGAGCAGACTTTCGCCATGCCAGGTTCACTAACTGGGATCACACCAATGGTTCAAGAAATCTTGCTGCACATTGCCACATGGCGCGATGGCGAAGCGAGTAAAGAGCTTCGCGCTGATCGCAAGCATTTTGTCCAAATTCTCTTGTTCTACAACCACTTACATTCCAATACGTTATACGAGCCGTACAAGCTGCAACTGTTGCCACTTGACCGCGAATGGCTACAACATATCGAAAGCCAAGCATGGCGATCGCGTACTCTACCAACTTTTACGATGGCGAGCGATGTTTTGGTTGCGTCTCTATTACAACAATATTTCTTTATCTCGCTCTATCGTGCTTTTGGTGAGTCCCTCGCAGGTGAAAATGCTAGCCGTCTCGCTTCTATGCAAGTTGCCGAGAAAAACATCGAAGAGCGGCTCACAGAGTTTACTGGTCAATTTCAGCTTAAACGCCAAACTGCAATTACAGAAGAATTGCTAGAAATTATTTCAGCCTTTGAGTTAAGTCATTGAATGTTTGCGACATAACCGCATTCCTACGGCAAAGAAGGAAAAATTCCTATAGATAGGTCAACTTTAAATGGAACCAAATATTAAATCATCTTCCCACTCAAATCATTCCCAAGAACAAAATCTTGGTTCTGTCCTCTCTGTGCGGAGCAGCATCATCGATATCCATTTTCCTAAACGGTTGCCAGATATACATAGCCAGTTACAAGTTCTTAAAGCAGGTAATATTGCGATCGAGGTGGTTTCCCATCTCAGCGCTCAGGTGGTGCGGGGTGTGGCACTTGTCCCGACCGCAGGTGTGAAACGCGGCGAGATTGTCATTGATACTCAGCACCCGTTACAAGTTCCCGTAGGCGATCGTCTCTTAGGCAGAATGTTAAACCTATTTGGCGAAGCGATCGATGAGAAAGCGGCGATCGCAGGTGGCGAATGGCGATCGATCCATGCTACGCCGATCGCTATGTCAGAGCGAGTCACCAAAGCCGAAATCCTCAAAACTGGGATCAAAGTGATCGATCTGCTCACACCTTTGGAACGGGGCGGCAAAACAGGTTTGCTTGGCGGTGCAGGCGTTGGCAAAACGGTGCTAATTACGGAAATGATCCATAACATGGTCAAGCAGCACCAAGGCGTAAGTTTATTTTGTGGGATTGGCGAACGCTGCCGCGAAGGTCTCGATCTATATCAAGAAATGGAAGCAACGGGCGTTCTCCAAAATGCCGTCTTGATCTTCGGACAGATGAATGAAACGCCGGGAGTCAGATTTTGGGTAGGACATGCGGCGCTGACAATGGCAGAAGATTTTCGCGATCGCTCCCAAAAAGATGTATTGCTTTTGATCGATAATATCTTTCGCTTTATCCAAGCTGGTTCAGAAGTATCGGGACTGATGGGGATACTACCTTCGCGGGTGGGCTATCAACCAACCCTCGCCACCGAACTCGCTCAACTAGAGGAGCGCATTTGCAATACATCGGCAGGGGCGATTACTTCCATTCAAGCGGTTTATGTACCTGCGGACGACTTCACCGATCCCTCCGCTGTCGCTGTGTTTTCACATCTGTCAGCAGCAATTGTGTTGTCACGCAAACGGGCGAGTGAAGGTCTCTATCCCGCCGTGGATTTGATGCTATCGAATTCCAAAATGCTGATGCCTCATATCGTTGGCAATCGTCATTATCAGATCGCTCAAGCAGTACGCAAAACCATCAGCACCTATGAGGAACTGAAAGATATCATCGCAATGTTGGGCTTAGAAGAATTATCGCCTGGCGATCGCAAAGTGGTATCCCAAGCGCGACTTTTAGAACGTTTTCTCACTCAACCCTTCTTTTCGACCGCCCAGTTTACAGGTTTGACAGGGAAATTAGTAGAATTAGACGATGTCCTAGAAGGATGCGAGCGCATTCTCAATGACGAGTTTTCTGATACACCAGAGCGATCGCTCTATATGATCGGTTCAATTGATGAAGTCGTAAAAGCTCCAAAAGAGGGCAAAAAATCATGACCTCCACATCATCAGAAACGCATCCAGAAATCCGGTCAGAAATGCGGCTCAAAGTTATCTTACCAACCAAAATCCTGATCGAAACAGGCGCGATCAAAGTGATTGCAGAAGCGGAGAATGGGATTTTTTGCTTGCTGCCTCGCCATTTAGATTTTGTCGCGACGCTGATACCGAGTTTGCTATCCTTCGTCTCACCGCAAGGACAAGAACAATTCCTCGCGATCGATCAAGGAATTTTGATCAAACATGAGGATGAGGTAACAGTTGCTACCCAAAATGCAGTCCAAGGTGGCGATTTGGGAATGTTGAGACAAACCGTTGAGCAACAGTTTGGCTTAATCGATGAACGCGAAAAAACAGCACGTTCCGTTTTAGCAAAGCTAGAGGTAAACACAATTCGGCACTTTATCGAGTTAGGTGAATACGCATGAAAACCCCACTCTCTCGCTCCCGTAAGTCGCGATCTGCGTTTCGCAGCAGCGCTTCTCTACGAGACGCGACCCGATCGCTATCACAAACTCATCTATTCGCCAAGGCGATCGCTAATAAAGAACGTCGCAAACTTTACTCTCGCCAAGCGAAACCTTATGGTGGCGTTTTGTTTGGTTTAGGTTTTGCAGGCTTAGTCGGTTGGTCAATTGTCGCACCAACTTTGTTAGGAATGGCACTAGGCATCTGGATCGATTTCCAATTTCCCAGTCGGTTCTCATGGACATTGGCACTGATGCTGGCAGGTTTAACCATTGGTTGTTTGATTGCATGGGAATGGGTATCACAGGAGCAGGAACGTATAGCAAGATCTCAACCACCCGATGATTCTCCTCAATAGTCAACGCTGTTCAAAGCCAAGCGAGAGAGCGTGTTGCAAATTTTCGGACGAGTCTATTAGACAGGGAAGAATATGATCGTGAATAAAATCAGCAGACGTGAATTTCTAATGTTTTCAGCGGTTGCAGGGTCTTCTATTTTGCTACCCGTAGTACTTCAGAATCGGGGATACGCACAGAATCCCGGCAATCTGAGAGTTGAGCCGTTTACACTTCCCTAAAGATGTCTTCTACGTTGGTGAAAACGAGACGGTACGGGTGATTGGGAAGTTTACACTTAACACGGGTAAGTATATGTCCCACTGCCACAACGTGGTTCACGAAGACCACGACATGATGAATCAGTTTGAAGTCGGGCTTGATGGGATAGATCCGCTGTCAGAACAGGCATTGCCACTCCCAGCACCACCCCTTTAAAAGCAATTGTTCAACTGCCATTCTCATTGTTTGACCTGCGGTCAAATTCATGAGCCATGAGATGTTCTTCGGTTGCTGTGCCTGCTCAGAATTCCGATTATTTCTGATAAGTTTCCGCTAAAACTTTGTTAACCATAATTGAATTAAATTTCCCGGACTCCTCATAACAGGGATAATGTCCTGATTTTTCAAACCAAATAAATTCTTTCTTTGGAGCCTCTAACAGGTTGTAATACTCTTCAGCCAGTTCAAAGGGAGCGTCATACTCATATCGTCCCTCCACAAAGTAAATAGGCACATCTAACTTTGGAGCTTGCTCCACCAAATTGAGATTCATTTGGTAAAGTTGAGGGTAAAGTAACTCGAAAGTATCTGCAAGTATATGCCAGAAAATTTGTTTTTCTGTCGCCGAATATTCAGTCGCATTTTTAATCAATGTTTTTAGACTTATATACGAATCATCCCATTCATGACTGTCAGCCATAAATTTTTTGGCCCATTTGACTACAGTAAATATTTTTTTGGACAAGTTTTCATTAGTAAAGGGAGGAAGTCCAACCTCTTGAAGTTCCTGAAGCGCTTCAGTGTTATTTAATTTCTTTGCCATTGACCAACCATATTCGTAATTTATCCGGTCGGTTTCCCTAACATCCACCATTTGTCCAATGCCAATATAGGCATGAAACAGATCAGGGTATCTCTGTGCAGTCAATACACCCAAAATAGTTCCCCAAGAATGACCAACTAGGTAAATTTTTTCCTGGTTAAAACGTTTCCTAAGCATCTGCACCAAATCGTAGGTATCGGAGATATATTGTTCTACTGTCATCGCACTTACAGGATTGATTGCCGCATAAGACTTGCCAGCGCCTCGTTGATCCCAATTAATTACAACAAAATAATTTTCTAAAGCAGCATTGTAGTAACGAACCCAAGCCATTTCTGAACCACCAGGTCCGCCGGCAAGAAACAGTAGGATAGGTTGATTTACATCCTTGCCTCTAATTAAAATCCATTGTTCCACACCACCTAATTTAAGTCTCTCTAAAGAGGCAATGCTGTTAGGGATAACTTTGCCTTGATCGTTGGTAATTGCCGGAGTAAATTCACGAGATTGTAATAATAGCATAGCTGTCAAGGGTAAAGGTTTTGGTGAAGCGTTTGCTGCTCTTGGAAATAGCTGATAATCGTTATAGTCAAACAATATGAGGAACTTGTGAGAGAAGCACCTTACGTACTTGGATTCAAGCCATAGATGCAAGCTCTTTGAGATTGATTTGGGCTTTCACTACAATAGACATCTCCGAAAATTAATTATGCGTTGTCTACAACCCTTGTAGAGACGCGACCGAGCGCGTCTCTACATTGTTTTTCGGAGATGCCTAATTGGATCGGCTGTGTATTCGATGGGAAAACCAAGTTTTTCACAAACTCGTTGCATAGCGTGATGATCGGTAAGGATGTCAGCACATATTATGCCTAGTTGCCGATCAAGACCAACTTGCAGCAACCGTCGCAGCAACTCCAGCTCCTAGCAAAACCACTACCAGAAGCAGTGTTGCAGTTTTCACCCCATAATTAAGCAGATACTGGTGCAGCCATAGGTTAATGTGCCGGATCTTGTCCATACCAGCTTCGATTTGTTAATTGATCGGGAGTGCGGTTTGTGGCACTTGGCTAATAAGAGTGC
>CAZZYE010000583.1:1941-5406 GCA_964658145.1 uncultured Stigonema sp. | reverse complement strand
CATCCCCCTCATCCCCCACTCCCCCCACTCCCCTCAAGACCGGCTTTCTCATCGTCAGTCGTTCTGATTCGACATTACGAGGACATTATCCAATTGAAACTGATGCGATCGCCCTTGAACTTGGTCCATTTGATGCCCATTTTCTCGTACCAGCGTTTTTTGAAGGCGGACGCATTACCCGCGATAGTATACATTACTTAACAATCAACGGTGTACCTACCCCAGTGCATGAAACGGAGTTTGCCCGTGATTCCGTTTTTGGCTACAATCATAGTTACTTGCCCAAATATGTAGAAGAAAAAACTCAAGGGCGGATCGTAGCCGAGTCAGTAGAAAGATTTTTGCTTGCCGATATTCGCGCTGGTAGTCTAGACCGTTTACTGAAACTTAATGGTAACCAGTGCGCTGTTGTAGATTGTGAAAATCAAGCAGATCTCAACCGCTTTGCACAAGACGTGCTAGTAGCAGCAAGTCAGGGGAAACGCTTTCTGTTTCGTAGTGCTGCCAGTATCTTAACAGCTTTAGCCGCATTACCTCCCCAACCGATCGCCCCAGAAAATATGGCACAGTATGTACGAGGAGGCAAACCGGGTGTGGTGATTGTTGGTTCCCATGTTCAAAAGACCACTCAGCAGCTAGAAGTACTATTGCAAGCAGAGGGTATCCAGGGTATCGAAGTGGATGTAACGCGGTTACTTGATGATATCAATCAATCGGCTGCATTGAAAAACGAGATTGCTGATAGTGTCCAGAAGGCATTCAACTCTCTGAAAACACCAGTGGTTTATACCAGCCGCCAGGAACTTGCTTTTAAGGATGTAAAGACACGGTTGTTGTTTGGGGTCAAGGTTTCAAGCTTATTGATGGACATTGTGCAGGCTTTACCTTCTGAGATAGGATATTTAATTAGCAAGGGTGGTATTACCTCAAACGATGTTTTAAGTACTGGTCTGGAATTGACCTCAGCACGTTTACTAGGTCAAATCTTGGCTGGTTGTTCGATGGTGATCACTCCATCTGACCATGCTCAATATCCTAACTTGCCAGTAGTACTGTTTCCAGGAAATGTCGGTGATGCTGACGCCCTAGCAACTATTTATAAACGATTAAGTCAAAATAGTGGTTAAGGATTTTCAAAGAAAGAGGATTGCGGTTACAAAACGTAACTCATCTGTTATAAATAGTTACCCGGTTTCTATAGTTTGGCTAGTGCTGCATGACTTCTGATTCTGCCATCCCTGATTTAGAGTCAAAGAAAAACCTAAATGAAGTAGAGTCAATCTCTGCTCTTTCTGATATAGAGGAAATTTCTACCCCTTTTGGTGTAGAATTAGAATCTACTGTTGCTGATGCAGAGGTAAATTCTATTCTCCCTGATGCAGAAGTAGATTCTGTCATCCTTTATTTAAAGTCAAATTCTATTCTCTTGGATGTGGAATCCACTGAGTCACCGTTATTAGAAAATACGGTTAAGAATAATATCCAAGTCCAATTTAGAAGAGAGGGGGAAAGACTGTTATTAATTTTACCAACAGAATCTCAAGTACCAGCTTCAGAAAACAACTGGTATGAGATTTGGCAGCAAGTGAAGGTGCGGTTATTTGGTAGCGATCGCTTCTTTTCACGCAACATAGATTTACATCTCGTAGCACAGAACCGCTTGCTAGATGGCAGACAGCTGCAAGAACTCGCCGAAACCTTAAGTGAAGCCCATATTCACCTAAGATCGGTTTCCACCAGTCGTCGCCAAACTGCTATTGCAGCAGCAAGTTCAGGTTATAGTGTAGAACAAGTAAAGCCAGAAACTTCCCTGAAGTTAGAGACACTCGCTGCCAAAAAACCCTTAGCAGACGCTCTCTATCTGGAAATGACGGTGCGTTCAGGTGTGGAAATTCGTCATCCCGGTCCTGTAATTATATTGGGAGATTTAAATCCTGGTGGTATCGTAGTTGCAGATGGAGATATTCTCGTTTGGGGTCGTCTTCGTGGAGTTGCCCATGCAGGTGCAGGAGGCAATCAAGAGTGCCTAATTATGGCTCTGCAAATGGAACCTACCCAGTTGCGGATCGCAGATGCTGTCGCTCGATCGCCGGAAAAATCCCCGATGCAGTTTTATCCTGAAGTGGCTCACATGACGCCACAAGGGATTCGCATCACTAAGGGTATTGATTTTTCCAGATTCCAATTGAGTAGGATGTATCAAGAGCGTTAAATCTTTATTGTTCTATATTTTTTATTAATCCCTAATCGAGCGCGTTTCTATCATGACTCGCATTATTGTCGTTACCTCCGGTAAAGGAGGAGTGGGTAAAACCACATTCACAGCAAATATGGGCATGGCTTTAGCCAAAATGGGGCGTCAAGTAGCCTTAGTTGACGCCGATTTTGGTCTGAGAAATTTGGATTTGCTGCTAGGACTAGAGAACCGCATTGTCTACACTGCGATTGAAGTCTTGGCTAGGGAGTGCCGTTTAGAGCAAGCTTTGGTAAAAGATAAACGCCAACCAAATCTCGTACTGCTACCAGCAGCCCAAAATCGCACCAAAGATGCAGTCTCTCCCGATCAGATGAAGCTGTTAGTGAATGCACTGGCACAAAAGTATCAGTACGTTTTGCTTGATAGCCCTGCAGGAATTGAAATGGGGTTTAAAAATGCGATCGCCCCTGCCAAAGAAGCCTTAATTGTTACCACACCAGAAATTGCCTCCGTTCGTGACGCCGATCGCGTTGTCGGATTGCTAGAGGCACAAGGCATCAAGCGCATTCATTTAATTATTAACCGCATCAGACCTGCAATGGTACGGGCAAATGATATGATGTCTGTACATGATGTTCAGGAACTTTTAGCAATTCCCTTAATAGGAATTATTCCAGATGATGAGCGTGTTATTGTCTCGACCAATCGCGGTGAACCTTTAGTATTATCGGAGAATCCCTCTTTAGCTGCTACAGCTTTTGAAAACATTGCTCGCAGATTGGAAGGGGAAACAGTCGATTTTCTTGAACTCGACTCACACAACGACAACCTCTTCACCCGCCTCCGCAGGTTGTTGTGGACAAAAATTATTTAACTCATCTTCCTTTGGACGCACCGAGTTGCAAATGATTCTTGAACTTCTAGACCGGCTTTTTTTTCGCAATCCTGAAAACAGTCGCCATCAAGTTAAACGTCGCCTGCAATTGGTCATTGCCCACGATCGCGCTGATTTAAGCCCTCAAGCATTGGAAAAGATGCGGCAAGAAATTTTAGAAGTTGTCTGTCGCTACGTAGAAATTGAAAATGAGGGCTTAGAATTCTCATTAGAAAGTAACCAACGCACGTCAGCTTTGATCGCCAATGTACCCATTCGTCGGGTGAAAGAAGCTGAACCTGAATTAGACAGCGATAAATCTGAGTAGATATGTTAGTGGCTAATGGCTAATGGCTAATGTCAGACTGGTAAAAATTGACAATTAGCAATTAGC
>CAZZYE010000583.1:0-1931 GCA_964658145.1 uncultured Stigonema sp. | reverse complement strand
TTGTTAATTGTTAATTGTTAATTGCAATCAACAATCAACAATCAACAACCAACCAACAACAGCCTATCGATAGGCGACAGGTGGACCTGCCCAAAGTTCTGTAAATTTTTGACCAAAGATAACTGGCTGATCGGCTTGGGGTGCAATTACAGTACTACCATCATTAGCAACTGTCACTAAAGGCCAATTTTCCTGACCCATTTCGCCAGCACGGAATAGCACATGGTCAGGATAGGTTTTACTCCAACCTAACAACACCGCAATTTCATGCTCAACTTGTTCTTGAGAGGGAGTAACACAGTGGGAGAGATTTTTTTGCCGATCCCAAATCACTGCGTGATCTCTAAGATCAGACGTGTTCATTAACCCTTCAAACTTGCGTGCTAAGAAGCGATCGCCTGAGGCTGACCAGCTGACAGGAACTAAGACCCCAATGCTTCCTTGCGTATCCTTACTTGACGTAGATACCTTGACTTTTAATAAAGGATCGTCAATGGGATGCGTTGCTGTCACCACCTGCAACTTCTTGGCTTGCCTATCTTCTACAAACAAAACGCTGGTGACGCGGCTATTGTACATTTCTGGTTTGACCTCTAGCTGCACCCGGCTGTAAACAGCATATCTACCATCTGGGGAAATTACAGGTACACTGCGGTAATATCGCACACCAGAACCACCCCTAGAACTAATTGCGGACTGCGTCGCCTGTATCCATTTCCAAGGAATAGGATAAGGACTTCCGATTGGGTCGTTCTGTTGTGCTACGCTTTCCTCATTCCGTTGTTCAACGGCAGAACCTTTTGTTAAGCTTTTTTGGGATTCCCTTAAAGAAGGCTCGATTTTAGCTAGCACCTGCTTAGATACAGAACCATCAACTCTTGCCACTGACCGAATGTGGATTTTAGCCGTTCTTAATCGTTGTACTAAATTACGTTGACTAGCAGACACCTTTTCCGACATTGAGTCATCCCAAGTCGGTGGTAGTAGTTGAACTGCTGCCAATTGGTCATTGTCAGACATTTTCTTGGACAGAAGAGCATTTTCTTCTGCGGCGTTAAATTTATCTTGTAATAGTTGTGGTTTTGTAGCAGCTACCGACATCGGTATAGAGTAAGATTGTCCTACCAAAGAGTCATTTTGAACTGCTTTTGATACTTGAGTTGAGTTAGCGTTAACAGCAGCCGTTTCCGTTAACACATTCAATTCTGTTGTCTGGGGAATCGTTTTAGCTACTTGGAATTGTTTCGCTGAGGTAGAGTTACCCGATGCTGCCACTAATGGTGCAATTAGTGTCACAATAACAACATAGTTAACTAATGGTTTTAGGCGGAACGATCCTGATAGCAAAAAGTGTTTAAGCATTTGTTGACTCTCTATAGGGCGGTTGCTGTGCGAGGAGTAATGCCTATACAACAAGGGAGCAGTCTATTGACTATTATGTATAGTTGGTAACTAAAACTTTTCCCGAAATAATTTACTGAAATTACTTATAATTCTCATTTTATTGTGTATTATATATAACATACTTTTTCCTCATGGATTCATGGGATAACATACGGACACAGTATTAATAAAGACTAACTGAGGAATCACTCAGTTCCAGTCTATTTAAACTGATGAATTGCAAGAACTGCGGCTGAATGGAATATTGCAATAGTTATTACAAAAACACACTCTTAGCACAAAAGCTCAGCTATAAATGCGGAGTTCCGGTAAATGTATAGAAATTAGCTTCAGCGCCATTGCCAAAGAATTCAGCTTGATAGAAGCAGACCCGGTTTTTGCTGGCTTATTTCCCAGCCTATTTATTCTAACTCTACTTGGCAACTTTTTGATGCACCTCAACGAAACTATTTTGCCACCAAAAAAGCAAGTTATCTTAGATAGTCAAGACTCTACAGTCTAAAGGGGAGTGGGGAGTGGGGAGTGGG
>CAZZYE010000582.1:0-5417 GCA_964658145.1 uncultured Stigonema sp. | reverse complement strand
AATCCTCCATTTTTAATTTTTAATTTTGCATTTTTAATTTCTAAGGAGTGCCTTCGTAGCAGATTCCCCAGCTAATCTCACTTGGCGTGTTAACTGGTAGGTTAACAATCCGAGGACACTCAAATGACTTAGGAACACCATAAAAATTGTTGTCGTCGTCGTGTATTCAATACTCGTCCAAGGAAAAGTTGAAAACAGCCACGGAAGAGGATTTTTATCAGATTGAATGCCTAGGATTCCCAGAATTATTGGTGGCACAACTATCGCTGCACCTACGATGCCGATCGCCCACAAAGATCCCTTGGGAGTTGCTAACAAAAGTATCCTCTGCGCTAAAGTAGTGTAAATCATTATTAAGGTGAAAAACAAAGCTACACCTAAAATTGCTTTAAATCTACCAAAATTGCTAAGCAGCCAATCTCCGCTACTGTTTTGGTAAGTATGCAAAACTGGTGCTAGTAAAATCCAAATCACTAATGGGGTAGTAGCGATCGCAAGATTAATCACCATTGCCACTAATGCTGGGCTTTTTTCACCCCAAATCAAATCAAGTAACAAAGAGTTCTTCCATTTCTGGCGAATAGGAACATTTTGGTGTCGATATCTTGCCCAATCTTGTATAGTTTGGCGTTTTGGAGAGAGAATTGCCACTAAACCTAACAGCAGCACTAAGTTGAAGAATGCTAGCAAAGCAATATTGTTCTCAACTTGTTGATTCAAATTGTAATCGCAAAAAGCATCTTGCCCTCTCAAGTAAGAGGGGCAAAAACTTTTTACATCTTGCAGAGTGAATCCCCAAAGAATCACTTGAAAACAAGCTACGAGCAAATAACTTTTGCCCTTGCTTAGAATTGCAATATTCGGGTTGCGGAAACAACGCTTTAGTGCTTCCCAAGCCCAGTAAGTCCATAAACCATAGTTGAATAGGTGTAAAACAACTAGACTAAGAAGATTTGCCCCAACTGGGAGATAAAAAAACTGCAAGTTTTGTAGCGATTGCCAATTATCTCGATGAGCGACCAAATTTGCAAACAAATAATTAGTTAGATCAAAGGGACTTAACAGCCTAAACCAAGCAGCTGCATGGTTTAATTTTGAACTAGTTGGTGCTATCTGCAGCGTAATTATCAAAAAAACTAGAATTGCACCACTTCCTAACCAAGGTTGAAAACCGCTCAACCAACGACTAATTAAGCCGAATAGCAGTGCAGCACTGTAGAATAAAATACAGCTAGCAGCAAGAACAGCGTAAAAGCTTAAAATGTAACTAAAGGCAATGTTGGCAGAATTTCCAGCCCATAAATGTAAAGGAAGTGCTACTAAAACGGCAAGATAAATTAGAATTGGCACTCCTAGTAACTTGCCAGTCAAAATACTAGTTTCTGACTGAGGAGTGAGACGCAAGAAATTCAGCGTACCGCGACGTTCCTCTTGAGTTATGTTATTAATGAGCAAATAAGTTCCTGCAACTAACAATGTAAAAACAAAAATTCCACTGAGTGTCTGGAATATGTATGCCCAGTGGTCTTGCCACCACAGATGCAAATCAATTTGTTCTATGGGGCAAAGTTGATTGTTCAAACGTGAATAAACATCATTTTGTTGGTATTTTTGTAGCTTGCAGTATTTCTCATACATTGGGTACTTATCACCAGGCAGATCCCGTAAGTGATACAGCAATAGTATCAACTGACCAATCAGAGATGTAGCAACTGCAATCACAACCGGAAAAACTTTGAAGCGACCTTTGAGTTCCCGCAACAATTGCGGATTCCAGTCGCCAAGTCTATCTACTAAATTAAGTATCATAGAAAAATTCTCACAAAATGGGGAGTGGGGAATAATTAAAAATTAAAAATGAATAATTTATATTTTTAATTTTTAATTCCCCAAATTTTCAAGATGCTTGTTTGTGACCTAATTTGAGGAAAATAGTTTCTAGGTCTTCTTGGGTGCAGTGAAAACTAGTTAGGGGGATACCAGCTTGGATAAGCGATCGCAACAAGTCAGCACAATCCTCCTGTTTCCCTGAAAAATTTACTCGCACACTGTTTTTTGCTGGCAACACCTCCCACTCTTCCACGAACGGATTATTTTTGAGTTCGCCCAAAAGTTTCTCTAACTTTTCTAGGGTTGAAATGATAATTTGCTGGCGAGAAAGACGCTGGTAAAGTTGTTGTAGCGAGGCACTTTCTACCAGAAAGCCAAGTTCCATAATTCCTACATAGGTACACAGTTCTGCCAAGTCGCTGAGAACGTGAGAGGAAATGAGTATCGTCATCCCTGCTTCTCGCAATACTTTAATGATTTCACGAAACTGCATTCGCGCAATTGGATCAAGTCCCGATACCGGTTCATCTAACAGCAGGACTATCGGTTCGTGGATAATCGTTCGTGCTAAACACAAGCGCTGCTTCATCCCTCGTGATAAGGTAGAAATCAGGCTATTGCGTTTATTGCCTAATTGTATGAGATCTAAAACTTCATGCAGGCGTTGGGTGCGGTGTGGTTCTCGTAAACGGTACAGACGCGCAAAATAATCTAGGTAGTCCCAGACTGTAAGTTCGTCATACAATGGATAGTCATCAGGTAAGTAGCCTAGGCGACGCTTGAGAGTGGGGTTGCTTTTGTCGCGTCGTAGGCGATCGCCATTAATATAAATTTCTCCTGTAGTCGCCTCCTCGGCTGCTGCTAACATTCGGATCAGAGTCGTTTTACCCGCACCATTTGGACCTATCAGTCCGTAAACCTCACCAGCCTCGATCTCTAAATCAACATCATTAACGGCAACGTGTCTGTCAAATTGCTTAGTCAGTCCACGGGTGCAAATTGCCACTTCTTTTACCATAGCTGCTGAGGTGCGGGTGTAAATTAATAATTAACTTAGCCTTTATCTACAGCATTTGTCAGGCTCGTTTCAGAAATTGAAACCATCTTTTTGTTAAGTTGCTTTTTGCAGCAGGTTAGAGTAGATTTATAAAATAAATCTTAAATACAGTAGGGTGCGTTAAGGAAGTGTAACGCACCATTTCAGACGCTGCGTTAGGAAGTTGTAGGAGTTAAGTTCATTTCCCATGTAGGCGATCGCTATCATATACAACTTGCCTACTTTTCATCAGCAACGATTTCCGTCAGAGGTGGAGGTAGTGGATGAATACTTCTTGGTGGTACGGTACGGTAGGCATCGCCCAGATTACTGGTTGTCTCAGTCAGATATCCAGGAAAATCTACCATTTCCAGAGTTTGCAAATTGAGCTTTTTTGAGGCAAGGTCAATATCTATACTGATGACATTTCCATCAGCGTCAAAGTCCACCACTACATCATTGGCAATTTCCTTAGTGTTGACACTAGAAGCGTCTTTTAGTCTGATAGAAAGTGTATCTGTGTCTGGATAGTAACGCCTAATCATCTGCATCTAGACCCACTGCCTTCAGCTTCAGCTTGAGAATGGCATTCTCTTCCTTCAACTGCCCCAAGGTTCTTAACTCTGCCGCCTTTGGGAAAGTCACAGCATCAACATCCAAGAAATTGACGATCGCTAACTCAACAACCCGATCGGGGCTTAGTCCTGTTTCTGCCCCGTAGTCTTCCAGCGCTTCTCTAACGACTGGGGGCAGAGAATCTAGAATAGTGATATCGGTTATTTGCATGATTGTTTTGACCTCTAACGAGGGTGGACAAGATACCGTCTAACGGGACTTAAACTTAAGTCCCACTAACTATAATTAACTTAGAACTTATACAATTTCATT
Source organism: uncultured Stigonema sp. (assembly GCA_964658145.1). Taxonomy (GTDB): domain Bacteria; phylum Cyanobacteriota; class Cyanobacteriia; order Cyanobacteriales; family Nostocaceae; genus Stigonema. Next base: position 1,663 of record CAZZYE010000582.1, on the reverse strand, counting down.
AGTAAATTCCTAAATTTTTTGATGATTTCTTCGTACAAAGAGATAGCTATTTGCACAGAAAACAATTGTGTGGTAAGACCTTGTAACTCAAATTCTTCTCGTACTTTTGCTAATTGCCAAAGAAAGTGAAATGTTTCATCTCTCCGATAAACATAACTCCTGAATAAATCAAAACCTTCTGTATCCATAAACCAATATGTTCCTTTTTCATCTATCTTTTGTTCTTCCATCAAATTAAATAGTTCTGTATCGGACAAATTGTACAGGTTTTCTTCAAGAAAAAGTTGATTTTTAATTGAGGATACACCTTCGAGACACTTACATACTCTATTCAAATAAACTTCACCTTCGAGACCACCTAGAACATTTCCTCCCAGCCAAAGCCGACAATCACCATAAGGTGGAGATGGATTGACAATTAATACTGTATACTCAATCGCAAAAATTCTTTGATCACCAATTACATTTTCTTTCATTGAAATGCCCTCTGAACTTCAGATGTGAATCGTAGCAAGCTAAGGGATTTGGCAAGCCCTAACCTCAGTCCCGAAGGACAGGTTAGGGTAGTTGACCTGATCTATGCTTGAAATATCTAATTTAAGTGGCAAAGGATTGTGGTTGAAATCATCCTTAAAATACCAGAAAGCTTGATGGAACATGCCAAACGATTGGCAGCCGCAACCCACCGGGATGTGAGTGCTGTGCTAATTGATACTCTAGAGATGTTATGGTTGACTGTTGAGGGATTCCCCAATCCTGATTTGTGTCCGCCTATCTTAGAATTATCTAATGACGAAGTGCTGGCGCTGGCAAATTCCAAGATGGATGACGTACAGAATCAGCGTTTGGGTGACCTGCAAGCCAAAGGAAAAGCAACAGGACTAACCGAAGCTGAACGCTATGAGTTGTTAGCTTTGCTGCAAATTTATCAACTCGGACAGCTTCGTAAATCAGAGGCACTGGCTGAGGCAGTTTTTCGAGGTCTCGCTCAAGTTTCCCATAACTAGCAACTTAGGTTTCATCTATTTCATTGAGGCTTAAAGGAGGTCAGGGCAATGTATCTTGATCGGGTTAAACAACAGATCAAAGCACTAAAACTCGCATTACCGGATGAACTGTTAGGTTGTAAAGAGAATGAAATTATAGGGCTACAACAACTGGGGATTTCTTTGCCAGCAGCCTATCAAGAATTTCTCTTGTGGATGGGTCATGGTGCTGGTAAATTTTTACGGGGTTCAGACTGTTTTTTTCAACACCTCCCCTATTTGCAAGAATGGGCTTTGGAGCTATTACAAGAAAATAACTTTCCTGAAAATCTGCCTGAGGATGCTTTCATTTTCTTGATGCACCAAGGGTATCAATTCAGCTTTTTCAGACTTTTGGAAGGGGAGGACCCGCCCATTTATTCATACTGTGAAGGAACAAAGCAAACCTCTTTCATTAAAAGCCATGAGAGATTTAGTGATTTTATGGAAACAGAGGTAAAAATTCACGCTCAGTATCTCTATTTAGAGGTCAGTATATAAAACTAATTACTGACTACATCAAACCAAATCTGGCTCCAATACTGCTCGGTTAAGCGAAGAAGATCCCCCCAACCCCCCTTAAAAAGGGGGGCTTAATTCTCATAAACCCCCTTTTTAAGGGGGTCGCCGCAGGCGGG
>CAZZYE010000581.1:3069-5428 GCA_964658145.1 uncultured Stigonema sp. | reverse complement strand
CAACAACTAACAACTAACACCTTTTATCGCATAATAGTTGCTTCAGTTACGGTTGGAACCGATGTATCCTGCTTGTTTTTTCCTTGATTCGTCAGAGAGACAGACGGAGGAGCAGTTTTTTTTCCGGTTCGTTTTGCCAGTGCCAATAATAAATAGACTGTTAGCAAATACCCGGAGGCTAAAATAAAAATCAACATGGGTACCTTCCCGTAAATCATTTTTTTCTCTGCGCTTTCGTCTAATGAATATAAAATCGAATAAAACTAGTAAAATTTGAGCTATACAAGTGCATTCTTGTCTATACCGCAAGTTCTGCTGTCAACCCATTTGTTATTAATTTTTTGCAGACTACATCTGTCACAGCAGTTGATTTGCCCTCATAGCAATCATCATCTGCTACAACCGTGAGATTCGGCATGCAAATACTTCTTTTATGGTAGGAGCAACGCTCAATCTCAAAGTGCGCTAAAGACGTGCAGCAGCTTCCTCTGTAGGTAGCGCATAGCTCCTACTTTGGATATTTACTCATCTCCTCAGGGACCAATGACCAAAGAAATAATTTTCTTTGATCTACCTACTAACACTTATTTAGACTCATAAGACCACTATAAGTACAAACACTCATGGGTGATTTACTTTTGGTGGTCTGAATAACTAAAAAATTTAAAGTTCCTAGATTTTAGCGTAACACAAGGAACTTGATTTTTTAGCTAACTTTTCTGCTAAATTAAAAATTCTCTCTTGTTGATTTTTAAAATATCCGCAGATTATTCTTTATTTAAAAGTAATTAATGTGTAATAAATGATGGGTAAGGAGGAAGAAACATTTTTAGTGTTTGTTCGAGAGCATTACTTAAATATAGCTTACTGTAAAAAACTCATTTTTTCTTAAGAAGGGGCTTTTCTGAGGTAGAAAAGTTAGCTGTTGCCTAAAATAATAAGTATAAAAAAAGTCAGTGAACTCAGAAAAAATACTTGTAAGATTGTAAGTATTTTTTAATGCTTAACTCTTGATCGGTCATGGGTGATATTCTTTTGCCTAGAAGCATAGGGGAATAGGGAATAGGGAATGGGGAATTGTTAGTGGTTGTCTTACCAAACAACCACTAACAAACTCATTCCCCATTCACTAATCCTTAAGGAAAACTTGGCGCTGGCACAGGGTTATCTTAAAATGATTATTAGGATATGTAAATTTTCGTAACTTAAGCCAGAGTCCGCCAGTCCATGACCCCAGCTACCTACCTTTTTGCCCCTGTGGAAGCAGACCTGCAAATACTAGCAGACAGCCTGAAACAGCTAGTTGCAAATAACGATCACCCCATCCTCCGTGAGGCGGCAGAACACCTATTCGGTGCTGGGGGAAAGCGCATCAGACCAGCAATTGTCTTACTGGTATCGCGAGCGACAATGTTAGAAAAAGACATTACGCCGCGTCATCGGCGCTTAGCCGAGATTACAGAAATGATTCATACGGCAAGCTTAGTACATGACGATGTGGTGGACGAATCAGACATGCGCCGTGGCGTTCCCACAATTCACAGTTTGTTCGGTAACCGCTTTGCTGTACTAGCAGGAGATTTTTTCTTTGCCCAATCTTCCTGGTATTTGGCGAACCTAAACAATTTGGATGTGGTGAAACTGTTATCGGAAGTGATTATGGATCTGGCAACTGGGGAGATCCAGCAGGGACTGAATAGCTTTGATCCGAGCATCTCCGTAGAGACCTACCTCAAAAAAAGCTATTACAAAACTGCATCGTTAATTGCCAACAGTTCTAAAGCCGCTGGGGTACTCAGCGAAGTCTCTCAACAAACCGCTGAGCATTTGTATGGCTATGGGCGTCATTTTGGTTTAGCCTACCAAATTGTGGATGATATTTTAGACTTCACGAGTTCCACAGATACCTTGGGTAAGCCAGCTCTTTCAGACCTTAAAAGTGGCAATCTAACTGCGCCCGTTTTATTTGCTATGGAAGAAAAACCTCAATTAGAAGCGCTGATTGAACGAGAGTTTGCACATGAAGGCGACCTACAGCAAGCGATGGCGTTGATTCAAGATAGTCAAGGTATCCCACGGGCAAGAGAATTAGCTGCTGGGCATGCTAAGGTCGCTGTTGAAAATCTTGCAGATCTCCCACCCTCTGAATCCCGCCAAGCCTTAATTGACATGGCTGAGTATGTGCTAAGTCGGCTCTATTAGGGGGAGTGGGGAAGAGACGTTCCGGCGGAACGTCTGTACGGGAGTAGGGAGTAGGGAATAGGGAACAAAGTAAACAGTAAAAAGAAATTCTTGGAACTTTTTACTTCTTCCCCACTCCCCACTCCTTTACGAATCCAGCGAATATTTCATGATGATG
>CAZZYE010000581.1:0-3059 GCA_964658145.1 uncultured Stigonema sp. | reverse complement strand
CTCCCCACTCCCTTCTTACGCAATATCAGGAGGTATTCGATTATGCTTTCTATTTTGCTGTAGCTGTTGCTGAACTAAGTTTTGGATATCGGTTCGCTTAATTTCGACTGTGTTGTTAGTCATGCCTGGAGTTTCAAAAAAAACTATACTATCTACGAGATCTAATGCCATTAATTGGAACAAAAGATGAGTAACTAGAATAGGGGCTGCGATTACTTGAGGGTCAAGCCCAGCAGATAAACTTAATGAAACATCCTGTATGGTAGGAAAAGCATAAATCACGCGCTTTTCCAACTCTGGATTAGCACGGTTGCTCAATGTAGTCAAAACCCAGCTTTCTTCCAAATTTTGGAGAATATAGTACTGGGAATAGCGTAACGATGAAGCGATCGCGCAAATTGTAGGGGAGATTTCAGTGACAAGTTGTGGTGTAATACCATCTTTAGGTGCATTGTCAATCAGCAATTGAATTTGTGCTTGTAAATCCATAATTACCTGTTAACGGCTCCTAGGTATTAGTTATAACTTCTTTTGAGGTGTGAATAATCAAGCTCATATTGGGAATAATAAAATAAGCCTGGTCCTCAAATTAGGATTAAGATGCGTTTAATTTACACGCGCTCATCCTTAAATCTAATACCTAAAGTCACACAGGTTGTACAGTATGTTAGGGTCTTTTGAAAAACGAGACTATGAATTTAGCTGCAACCACTATTTTTCAGGGAGTAAATGCTAGCGGCGTGGAGGTGATCTTTCAACTCCTGTTCAAGGAGCTTCAGCATTCAACCAAAGCTTCACAGCAGAATTGCCGTGATGTAGCAATGCGAATTGCCGCCGAAGTCTTCCGGATTTGTCATGAAAGTAAACGTATCCAAGCTTCCGGTACTATAGAAAACTCTGCAATCTCACTAGCCCGACATCGGTTGCAACAGTGTCTCAGGTACTACGAATTGGGATCGAATCGGGGCAGGGTAGAATTACACAGTACCTTAAGTGCGATTATTTATCGCTACATAAATCCTCCTCAGAGGCAATTAAGCTATCAAGGTCGGCTCGTCATCATTGAAGATTTCTTACAGAGTTTTTATCTGGAGGCATTGAATGCTTTCCGGCGGGAAAACCAACTGGGCGCTAGCTATAGTCCCAGGACTGTTTTGGAATTGGCAGAATACATGGCATTTACCGAGCGCTATGGTAAGCGACGGATTCCCTTGCCTGGGCGTCAGCAGCAACTGATTATTTTGCGGGCGCAAACTTTCTCCCAACAGCAGCCTCCGGAAACCTGTGTAGACATAGAACAAGCGGCAGAAGGTAGTGGCAACGAAGCTGATGGTTCCTGGGAAGATCCAGCAGTACAGCAATTGCGCTCGGCGATGGCGATGCAACCAGAGCCAGAGCCTCAAGAAGACACGTTGCGCTCTGTAGTAATTACTGAATTGACGAATTACTTAGAAGAACGGCAACAATCCGATTGTGCTGATTACTTTGCACTGCGGCTCCAGGATCTCTCTGCACAAGAAATTGAATCAATTTTGGGTTTAACCCCTCGACAGCGAGATTACTTACAGCAACGCTTTAAATATCACTTAATTCGGTTTGCGTTGTTGCATCGTTGGGAGTTGGTTCACGAGTGGTTGGAAGCAGATTTGCAGATGAATTTGGGCTTGACTCCCCAGCAATGGGAAACATATACGGCTCAACTTGACGAGAAACATCGGTCACTACTAGAGTTGAAGCAACAAAGACAACCTGATGAAAATATTGCCAAAATTTTAGGTTTGTCAATGGCACAACTTCAGAAGAGGTGGTTTAAAATTCTGGAACAAGCTTGGGAGATTCGTAACTCCTTAGTGTCCGGATCAAGTGCATCTACTCATGAATAGTGACTCAGAATCCTTACACCACCAGTTACTCGCTTGGTTTATGACAAAAAATGCCATAAATACAGAGCATGTGTCTGGTGTGTGTAAGGATGTTGACGGGGGAAAAAATCCTCCCAACTCTCAATCACCGTTATCATAAATGGTGATCGAGCGTTGGGAGGGATACCCCAGGCCTTTCGATTAGGAGAAAATCCTACTGTGCAACAACGTTTCCAAGCCGTCATAAAACGTCGGTTACAAGTCCAAATTCAAGACAACCCACCTTTATTCCCATGGGAAACACAATTAGTAGATTATCCCGAATATGTAGGCGATCCAGCAATGGTGATGGTTCCTACTTGGGGCTGGGCTGCACAGCAGTCTAAGCTGAATCTGCCGATTCCTTTACCGGAAAGAGTATTCCAGCAATTGTTAGACAAATGTCAAGCACTGCTTGGATCAACACTTCCGTTAGGGGCGAAATTAGTTCAGGTGGTGGAAAGCTTTTTCCCTGACGATTCCCAAGCAATAAACGACGTAGCAGGCTTAGTGCTAAGGAGTAATCTTCGCTCTGGGGTAACCCTCGATACTATGCCAAATCTGGAAAGCAGCTACTCAGATTTGCAGCCGCGTCAACAGATGGCTTTGTCTTTGCTAGCGGCTAAACGGCTGCTAGAAAATCTGACTCTGCCACTTTCTATTACAAATCCAGTAGAAGAAAGGCAATGGTTGACTAGCGTCGGTGTTCTTACTCTCAAGGTAGAGTACCAGTTTCGGGGTAAAGTCACAAAGCTACGGGTTCAAGGTAACTTACCCACTAAAGGAATCATCAAGCTTCAAGGAGATACCTCCCAAGCAATAGCACAGTCTACAGGTCCGGGATGCTTGAGTGTAGAATTACGCTGCACCCAACTGAACGAGACTTATACACTGGAAGTTGAGCTAAAAGAAATAGACACTCAACCATTGTTGTTTGCGATCATTCCGTCGATCTAGCGAAGTCAGCGCGTTACGATTCAGGTCGGTAAACGCCGTTACTATGAGATGTTTATCCTGGTTTTGAAACTTATCCTTTTTTTTAAAACATTAGTCATTAGGGCCTCTACGGAAAGCCGGAAGGAGGAGAACAAATGCGAGTTAGGTTTCCTGACTCGCATTGTTTCCAAGTGTACATAACAAGAAATTTGTTAGTGGAGA
>CAZZYE010000580.1:0-5429 GCA_964658145.1 uncultured Stigonema sp. | reverse complement strand
CCCCTGAACGGATACATAATTGTTTACCCCGAACTATTGAGGGGATACAAATCATAAGTGTTAAGGCATGAAAAAAAACCTTCCAAGTTTGCTATTATTTGTGTATAGTTGCTAGAGAGTGATAGTTGACTATCAAGCTGAGATTTAAGCACTACAGGTATGGTGTAGCTTCCAGCTTGAGGCACACTGGCACGCAAGCTGTAAAGCTGCTGCATTTCCATTGGTACTCTAAAGCGCTGTCCTACTGTACGCTTTTCTTGGACAGTGGCAAGCAGGTAAACAATTTGCTGCAATCCGGCTAACACACGCACTAAGATATCGATGGGAACTTCAAAATTCTCCATCTCTTGACCGATCATGCGAATTGTCGCTTTGGCTTCTGCTGGTTGTGACTCCGACATTTTTCCCCAGCCTCGCGCTTGTTTGATGTATTGATTCTATAGCAATCCTAAATGATTCGTGAACACCTCTGCCTTGTCTTCCTTGTCCCCCTTGTCCCTGTTGTTTATAAATGAAATAGGACTGCTATCGTCTTACAGATGCCTCAAAATCTAGTTTCAGAGGAGGATAATCGGCGATTGCTTCCCCCTGCGCTATACTTTCCAAAAGTTTTTCAATAAACCATTTGGGTTGCGTACTCCAGAAATGGCTTGCCCAATGTGTGCCCTCACTGACACCCAGTAAAATCTTGCCTCTAAGTGCAATACATTTCGGTTTGTAACAGTTTGACTAACTTTCCCCCTGATAGTTAGCTGATATGTTATAATTGTTAGTGAGAATTAATTCGGTAACTGTGTTTGTTTTTTTTATTGATGGGCTTTGCCCTTTTGGTATTGAAAGACTTCTCTCCGAAATCTAAATCTCTACACGTTTATGATTTTGGAGAAAATTTATGTCAGTTTATGTAGGCAACCTCTCATATGAGGTTACACAGGATGCGCTGAATTCTGTGTTTGCAGAATATGGTACTGTTAAGGGGGTTCAGGTTCCAACTAACCGTGAAACAGGACAACCGCGTGGTTTTGCTTTTGTGGAAATGGGAACAGAAGCAGAAGAATCAGCAGCGATTGAAGGTCTTGATGGTGCTGAATTGATGGGTCGCGACCTCAAAGTGAATCAGGCTAAGCCCAAGGAAGACAGAGGTGGTTCGTTCGGTGGTAAGCTAGGCAACAACAGCTTCCGTAACCGCTACTAAGCGTAATAGATTGAACTTTTTCAGCAAATGCATAGCTGAGGCAAAAAGTAGTCGGAGGATTCTGTTGCTTTTTGTTCGTAGTCCCCACAGTGAAGTCAGTGGCTCTATTTGAGTCTGATTGTCGTTTCCCAAAACATTTGCTCAAGGAATAGGTGAATGTTTTGGCTGTATGGGTCAATGAAAAGTCTTTTGATTCAGTTTGATAAATTTACCAATGCCATGGCAACGGTATTAGCGATTGTTTTCAATTGAAGTACCGATTAAGTCGCCCTCTGGCAAAATCAACCAAAGCAAAGCAAATAAAAGGAGTAGGGCAAAAACTTATGACAAAGCAAAAATCATCTGCAAATGAAGCGCACCATATTCACAACTCTGGCACAGAGGCGGTCGAGACGGCTCAGGCGAAACAAGCCGGAGCCGCATTCGAGTGGCATCTTGGTCGAGTGACTCGCATGGGGAACTTCGAGATTGCTGGAGGCAGAGAAGTGACGATTATTTGGGAAGAGGGAGGCGTCAGTTCACAGCAAGGTGACGTCACTGACGAGCAGTGGGAGATTTTTAAGCTGGCATTTTTGACGACTGGGCGGATTGCCGTGCTGAGCGACCTGGAAGGGGAAGAGTGGATGCGTGACTATCGGTGTGTAGAAGCAGTCCGGTAAAAATTTGTCAGCATAATTCAATTGACCACATTGTAAGGGCGCGGTTTCCGCGCCCCTACGGTCATATTGTGGTCTACTTAAATGAAATTTGGCATTGCTGAATTCGCGTATGAATTATTTTTTAGCCTCACGCAAAGACACCAAGATTTTTTTGCGCCTTTGCGCTGGCAGTCGCCTACGGAGGGAAACCCTCCTGCAGCGCTGCCCTCGTCTTTGCGTGAGATTTTCATAGTGTCAATCAGCAGGGGAACAGTGCATCCCACGGATGGGCGCCGTGGTTAATGCCTTTGTAGGTTGTGGGGCAAAAGTGCGGTAAACTTCTAGTGCTGCTTGTTTGACGGGATCGGCAACAAGCGGAAATGTTGTCAGAATTTAGGCAAATTCTTCTTCGGTTAATCCATAGAGGTGGGCTATCATTCCGTCAAGTTCTGCTCGCAGTTTGGCACGTTCTGTCTCGTCAGTAACTCCTTTTTGGTGAGAACCTAAGCCGACTTCTTGCGCGAGTTCGTCAAATTCTGGAGTGGTGCAGATGAGTTTGGCGGTGCGTTGTACAATGTCGGTGAAGTGGCGATCGCCTTCTGTTAATCGCGGGATAGGTAATTGGTAAACAAAAAACATATTGAGGTTAGTACTTACCTTCTGCCGCAAACAATAATCAATTACAAAACTATTGAATACTGCGGTACTAAATAGCATCTCTGCTTGATTTATGAGAACTTGATTATCTTCTGAATAGATTTGCGACACTAATAAGGAGTTACCACAAAACATGGATTTGGGTACAATACTTGAAATCAGCGATCGCTCATTTGTACTAGATGCCACTGACCGAAAACCAAGCCGATAGCATTGATAATCTAGAGTCTGACTTTTATCAGTTTCACTACGTCCTAATAAAGCCTTCCTACCTGACTGTTCATCTACCCAATACCTCGGTTCAGCATACAGGTGGGTGAACTGATGAATCATTTTGCCTTCATCAAGTGGAAGTCTGCTTTTTCCTGGCTGCTGCTTGAATAAATGGCTATCATTAGTCATGTGAAATTCAGCAGTTAACCGCAGCTTCCACTTACCATCAATATTTTTTCCCAATAAGGGAAACTTAAGCATTTTCTCAGCAATGCTGATGTCTACCTCGTTTTTAAACTCCATTACTGAAAGAGAGTCTAGCGAAAGTTTACGCACCATTTCAATGGTAATTGGCAAGCTATTATCACTAGGAAACCTTTGAAGTTCCTGCACATCATCACGCATAAAAGCAAAGGGAAATTCAGTTTTTGTGCCACCTTTTTCAAAGGTAAGGATAACAAACTTGAAACTACGATGAACACCTTCAAAAATTGCATTTCGATTCTCTAGACAGAATAAACCAGTCACTTTTGTTTTATAAAACAACATCTCTCGCAGTTGCTTAGTCCCCAAGTCAGTGTAGATACCGCTAGGAACAACAATCCCACACTCACCGCCAGTACGCAGGATGTTATTCTCACAGACAACTCATCCGTTACATCCGTTAGATCATCCGTTGCCGAGTTCATTGATTAAAGCTTCTGGTCGAAACCCCAAATCTTGGTCTTCTGGAACAAATAACCGCAGTTGAGAAGAAAGGTCAAGATAGGTTTTGTTGTAAGGAGTGGCAGAGATCAAAATACATTTACTTTCGTTAGCAGCAATATATTCTGCAAGTTCCCCGGCTAGAAGCAACTGCCCCGCAAAGACGCAAAGATGAGAAGAAAAAAGATCAGATTTTACTAGGATCTACGCCAACAAAATCAGCATCTATCTGTGAATTCAGGAATGTCCATAGCTGCAAATCAGTAAAATCTGGGATTACCATAAATGCCCCAGTTTCTTGGAGAACTTGTGGATCGTGGGTGGAAGCGATGCCAATTGTACGGATACCAGCACCGACAGCAGAACGAATACCAGAGGGTGAGTCTTCTAGGGCGATCGCTTGTGCTGCTGTAATCGCCAATCTCTCTAAAGCAGCTTGGTAAGGTGCAGGATCTGGTTTACCTGCTATGCAATCCTCTGCTAAAATAACTGTATCAAAAGCTGCTTTGATTCCCAATAATTCTAGCATAAATTGGGCATTTAATCTCGGTGCATTCGTGACTAAAGCACGTTTGAGGTGATGTGTCTGTGTCCATGCTAGAAGTTCAGGAAATCCATTGAGCGGTTTGAGATTCCTGGCTTTTTCGCGGAAAAGTGCCTCTTTTTCGTCTGCAAACAGAACACCTGCTTCTGGTGATAATTGTGGCAGGATGTCTTTGACAATTTCTGGGTTAAGCCGCCCACTAATGCGGGATTTGTAGAATGCTTCGTCAATTTCCACGCCGTACTTCAAGAGCATTTCCCCCCAAGCTTGGTAGTGTATAGGGTCAGTGTTGACAATAGTTCCGTCTAAGTCAAACAGAATTGCAGTTAGCATAGTTTTTGCGTTTGTGTAAAATATTGTAAAGTTTATTTACATAGTTTACATTGTTTTTTCTCCTTAGGGGGTAACCCCGCCCTGACAATGTGGTCTACCTGATAATAATGCTGTATTTGTCAATTTTCCAACCGACAAAACAGTTCTAAAGTTGTCATCCTTGGAAAGTAAGCATTCTGAATTTTGCCTACGCGATCGGGAATAGGGATAATCAAATGTCAACTGCCAAAAAACTTTTTCGCGTCGATTCCCTAGGGGTGCAGATTTACAACTCTGAACTCGAACTAGCGCAAGATGTAGCGGAAATCGCACAAAAACATTTACAGTCCACCCTCCAGAAACATAATACTGCGGCTGTATTGTTAGCGACAGGCAACTCCCAAATAAAATTTCTTGATGCTTTGATTGGTTTGGGCGGTGTAGATTGGTCGCGAATTACCTTGTTCCATTTAGATGAATATTTAGGAATTTCTGCTGACCATTCTGCTAGTTTCCGTCGCTATCTGCGGGAACGTGTCCAGAAGCGGGTCAATCCTAAGCAATTTCACTATATAGAAGGTGATGCAATGCAACCTTTGGCAGAGTGCGATCGCTACACCAAACTGCTGCAAGCACAACCAATTGACTTGTGCTGCCTTGGTGTGGGAGAAAATGGACACTTGGCTTTTAACGATCCAGCAGTGGTAGATTTTCATGATTCATACATGATGAAACTCGTGAAGCTGGATACTATAAACCGCCAGCAACAAGTCAGCACAGGTCATTTTCCAAATCTCGAAAGCGTACCGCAATACGCTTTTACCGTCACCATCCCGATGATTTGTTCTGCAAACAAAATTCTCTGCCTCGCACCAGAAAAACGCAAGGCTAAAGTAGTGCAACAGATGTTGCAGGGAGCGATCGCCACACAATGTCCCGCTTCTTTTCTCCGCCAACAACTCCAAGCAACGTTATTTTTAGATGTAGATTCTGCGGCTTTAATTAAAAGTTAGCAGCAAAAACTAAAATAAAGCCTCAAGTGACGAACCTGAGGCTACCAAGTTATATAAGCACAAAACTGTTTCAATTACCCACGATACTCTTCACTTAATTAGAATAGTTGCCAAGTTGCCTATAGCAATCCTAAATGATTTGTGAACACCTC
>CAZZYE010000579.1:5127-5429 GCA_964658145.1 uncultured Stigonema sp. | reverse complement strand
CAACTAACAAATGACTAAATTAATTGTGATTTGTGGGGCAACGGCGACTGGCAAGTCGGGCTTAGCATCTGTGTTGGCTATGCGTAGTGGTTCTGTAATTCTGAGTGCAGATTCCCGTCAAGTGTACCGCGAGTTTGATATTGGTACGGCTAAGCCAACAGCAGCTGAACAAAAGTTGATACCACACTATTTAATTGATGTCTGCAACCCCACAGATACCATGACAGTGGCAGAATACCAAGAGCAAGCGCAAGCCTTAATTTCTTCTCCCCCCACTATGGGAGTAGGGGGAGTAGGGGGAG
>CAZZYE010000579.1:0-5117 GCA_964658145.1 uncultured Stigonema sp. | reverse complement strand
AAAATTGACAACATCCCCCTCATCTCCCCCCACTCCCCCACTCTTCCTAGTTGGTGGTACTGGTTTATACATACGGTCTATAACGCAGGGAATGAAGATTCCCAGAGTTGCACCGCTTTATGAATTGCGATCGCAACTGGAATCTTTGGGACAAACACAACTGTATGCTATGCTGCAACAAGTTGACGCTGTTGCGGCAAAAAAGATTCATCCCCACGATCCAGTGCGAACTTTAAGAGCATTGGAGGTATTTTACATCACTGGTCGCCCGATTTCCGAGCAGCAAGGAGAGAACCCACCGAATTATCCAATTCTGCAAATAGGTTTAGATTGTGATTCTGCTTACCTCACCAGCCGCATCGCCCAGCGTACAGATAAGATGATCGCAGATGGCTTAGTCGCTGAAGTAGAGTATCTTTGCCAGAAATACGGTGCTGATTTACCTTTGCTAAATACTTTGGGATATCAAGAAATCAAGCAATATTTGGCTGGGGATATTTCTTTAAACGAAGCTAAAGAATTAACGGTTTTACACACTCGGCAATTTGCCAAGCGACAACGCACCTGGTTTAAAGCATATCCTCAAATTGAATGGTTTGATGCCGAGCATCCTGATTTAATAGAGAAAGTTTGGCATCGTGTACAGGAGTTTATCAACATTTTGTCTTAACGCGAAATTTCGCGTCTCTACAGGGTGTCAGGATCAATTCCCATATCTCGCAGTCTTTCTGCTAATAATTGAGCGCGTCCTTCAGCCTGTTGGGCACGTTGTTCAGCTTGTTCAGCCCGTTCATCGCCAGTAGGTAGAACATTATCATCCTGATAACACCAGCGCAACCAAACATCCTGCCTTCCTTCAAATTCACCTTCCCATAAGGTAAGACCTAACCCAATTTGCTCTAACCAAGTTTCTTTCGTTTCAAAGTAGCGTCTTCCCCTATATTCATAGATACGCAGCACTTGCTCTCCTAATTGCTGACTAGGGTCATATACAATATAGTAACTAACCCGCATATGCTCATAAATTTTCAGTTTTTTCCCTAGTTCATCACCTTCTTTATTGGAGACAATTTCAATCACCACTTCTGGTGGTTTGCCAAACTTCCAAACCATGTAACAACGGTTTTGCTTTGACCACCAATTTTGCGGAACTTGGAGATCAAAGCTGAGGAAGACATCGGGTACAATAGCAGGTTGAAGATCCGTGTAGTAAATCCCGATATTAGCTGCTGCTAAAAAAGCCTGCTCTTGTAAAGAACTGTAAAGAGAACCGACTAAAAGGCGTTGTTGTTTTTCAGAAGCGAAATTATCCACAGGCGTGTCATCTTCAGTAACTAGCAGATTGGCATCTGGCACGTAGTAATCATCATCATTGATTAAAAGTTGCTCAACCATGAGTTTACCCACCACTTGAAAGCGCTATTTATTTATAGGTTAGTTGATTGGGGGAGGAAAGGGTGCTTTAGCAGGTTTTGACCGTGTATATACGATTTTATCTGTTATTTATTTGTGCCAATATTTACCGGTAGGGCGGCGGAGCGCAATATTCATTTGGGTAGACCACCTTACCGTAGGGGCGCGGTTTCCGCGCCCTTACCATGTGGTCAATTCTACGACCTGAAACGACCGAATTCCGTTATACACATGATGCTAAATTTGTATAGTGCGTAAGTCCTATTCAGTTCGATTGGGCTGGAGATTTTGCGGAAAAGCTAGCACCTGTTCGGGTAGGTGAGAAGTCGGGATACATAGCCAAAACAGGGGAAATTGTTATTCCTCTCCAGTTTGATTGGGCTTATACCTTTTGCCAGGGGCTGGCAGCAGTCAAGATAGGTACTAAGTGGGGCTATATCGACCAGACAGGGCGCTTCGTCAGCCAACCGCACTTTGATGAAGCAGACAGTTTTTCTGACGGGATAGCAAGAGTTAAGGTTGGCGGCAAGTGGGGCTATATCGATAAGAAAGGGCAAGTGGTAATCCAGCCACAGTTTGATGAAGCAGACAGCTTTTCCAACGCAATGGCACGGGTTAAGGTTGGAGAAGAGGAACGCTATATCGACACGAGGGGAGATTTTATGTGGTGAGGCTTGAGGTGTAAATCTCCCTGCTCCCGCTTGACCGGAATTTTTGCAACAATAGTAATCATAGCCGATAACCGCAACCAACACGAAGCCATGACAGACACAGCACTTAGCATCTCTCCGCACTGGGCAGAACAATGATGAGGTCTTTGTGGAGATTGCTGATACCGGATCGGGAATTCCGTTAGAGGTGCGATCGCGAATTTTTGAGCCCTTCTTCACCACCAAAGGTGTCGGATCTGGAACTGGATTAGGATTAGATATTGTTCGTCGGATTGTGGTGCAACAACATCATGGAGACATTAGCGTTGATTCTCAACCCGCTAAAACCTGCTTTCGGATTCGTTTACCCATTCAACAAAGTGATAAACTTTGAGGAGCAACTCGTTACGCCATGTTAGCTTGATTGATCTAATTTAATTAGCCGCTCAGCAAAATGAACAACAGAACTACAATCATATTATTTATTTCGCTCATAATCAATACTTTATTCTTGGTAATAGCAGCTATATTTATTCAAAGAAAAGTTGGTCTATCATATTTATTAACAAAAATATTTAAGACTTTTAATTCTGACAAATTTTCTAGTAGTGATGATTACAATCCCACATATCTTAATAAAAAAAGTCAGTTTGAAAAACTACCAAAATCAGAACCAGGAATTATTTTATTGGGAGATAGTTTAACGGATGAAGGCGAATGGGCAGAGTTGCTGGAAAATCCCAATATAAAAAAACGTGGAATTAGCGGCGACACAACAAATAGGATATTAAATCGCTTAAACGAAATAGTAGATTCAAAACCGAAAAAGATTTTCTTAATGGTGGGTATTAATGACTTGATAAATGATGGTAAATCTGTAGAAGAAATTTTAGAAGTGTACAAAAATATTTTAACTGATTTCCGCAATAAAATACCAAATACAGAAGTATTTGTTCAAAGCGTTTTACCTGTCAATAACAAAGTGACTCGCCATTGGCAAAACAATAATAATGTATTGAAACTGAATTCATACTTAAGAGACTTGACAAAAGAGTTTACATATCAATATATAGATGTATTTTCTGATTTATTAGACTCTCAAAATCAATTAGATGCTCAATACACGTTTGATGGACTTCATTTAAATGGTCAAGGATACTTAGTTTGGAAGGAAGTTATTAAAAAATATGTGGTTGACCAGGAATTACAAAGTAGAGACGTTTCATAAAGCGTATCCGCCTGAAAACTCGGTTTCGCAGGAGAAACCGGGCAAAATCACAACTAAATTCCCAAGCTATGATTAGTCCATGAGGCTTTAAAGGCAAGTTTTGCTGCTAGCGCTTGACCATAATTCTTGCAACAATAGGAATCACAGTCGTCAACGTAATTTCACCCAATTTATCTAAGTTTAAATATCCACATTTAACTGTAAATACCTATGCTCACCCTAGACAAACAACAACGCAACTGGAAACCCATCATCAAACAATTTGAAGGTGTCGTTGGCAAAAATGGCGTGGTGCAACGCCGCGAGGAACTGATCACTTATGAGTGTGATGGACTCACTAGCTATCGCCAACGTCCGGCTGTGGTGGCGCTACCAAGAACAACAGAACAAGTCGCTGAGTTGGTGAAGATATGCGATCGCAACTCCATCCCCTTTATCGCACGCGGATCTGGTACTGGTTTATCAGGTGGGGCTTTGCCAATAGAAAATTGCGTTTTAATTGTTACTTCATTAATGCGGCAAATACTCAGCGTAGACTTAGAAAATCAGCGCGTTGTTGTGCAACCAGGAGTCATTAACAACTGGGTAACACAAACTGTGAGTGGTGCTGGATTTTACTACGCTCCTGACCCCTCCAGCCAAATCATCTGCTCTATCGGTGGCAATGTTGCCGAAAACTCTGGAGGGGTGCATTGCTTGAAGTACGGTGTCACGACTAACCACGTTTTGGGATTAAAACTAGTTCTTCCCGATGGTTCGATTGTCGATGTGGGGGGACAAATTCCGGAAATGCCTGGTTATGATTTAACAGGTATATTTGTTGGTTCCGAAGGGACTCTGGGAATTGCTACAGAAATTACTCTGCGAATTCTCAAAAGTGCTGAATCAATTTGCGTACTTCTAGCTGATTTTACCAACATTGAAGCAGCAGGGGCAAGTGTTTCCGATATCATCAGCGCCGGAATTATTCCTGGTGGTATGGAAATCATGGATAACCTCAGCATCAATGCTGTTGAAGATGTAGTTTGCACAAATTGTTACCCCCGTGATGCTGCTGCTATTCTGCTAATAGAAATAGATGGTATGGCTGTAGAAGTTGCGGCAAATAAACAGCGCGTTGCTGAAATTTGTAAAAATAATGGTGCGCGTAATATTACTATTGCAAGTGACCCCGAACAGCGCTTGAAATTGTGGAAAGGACGCAAAGCAGCTTTTGCTGCCGCCGGACACGTAAGTCCAGATTATTATGTACAAGATGGCGTCATTCCGCGTACTCAGTTGTCTTACGTACTAAGTGAAATTGAAGCCTTAAGTCAGAAATCCGGTTATCGCATTGCCAATGTCTTTCACGCTGGCGATGGCAATCTTCACCCACTGATTCTCTACGATAATTCTGTACCTGGAGCATTAGAGAAAGTCGAAGAAGTCGGGGGAGAAATTCTCAAGCTTTGCGTAAAAGTGGGCGGGAGTATTTCTGGTGAACATGGTGTTGGTGCAGATAAGAAATGCTACATGCCGGAAATGTTTACTCCAACTGATTTAGAAACTATGCAATCTGTAAGACAAGCTTTCAATCCCAAAGGTTTAGCAAATCCAGGAAAGATTTTCCCCACACCGCGCACTTGCGGTGAAGCAGCAAAAGCTATGGGTGAGACTGCCAAACACTTGGAAGGAATAGAAAGATTTTAACACTATTCCACTTCATCTCGTTCCCAGCCTCTGGCTGGGAATGCTTTACCGGAGGGCTGCTGCCTCCCAGCAGACACAGTAGATTGTAGACAAGACTTGCGCCAACTATCTGGCAGACAAGTGAGCAGACACAGTAG
>CAZZYE010000578.1:0-5435 GCA_964658145.1 uncultured Stigonema sp. | reverse complement strand
AACCCACGCCAGTCGCCTCTGTCGGGAAACCCTCCTCATGCGCGCTGGCTCCCCTTAAAAAGGGGGGGAATCTAGCCCCCCTTTTTAAGGGGGGTTGGGGGGATCTTCTATGCTTAACCGAACCGTATTGCCAGTGAACCGACCAAGAATACCACGATAGTATGAGAAACTGCTGAGTCTAGACTAAATTTTTTAAAGGGATAAATTCAGAAAATTTATGACTTGGTTTCAGATGAGTTTCATGAGCAACTGAGATGCTTTGGATAGTTGAAATAACTTAAAGACAAGGAATCACAAATGAAACTCGCATCTTTGCTCACAAGTGTTGCCCTGTTCGGTCTATTCACGGTTTCTGATGTTCCACTGAAGGCAATTCATCCTTCACTAACTCAGGCATCGGCTCAAGAAAAAAAAGACTCGGTTACTAACTTGACTTTTCAACAAAAGTTGGACATGGTGATGAAGAATAAGGGTCAGTTTGGTGGTGGCGATCAACTGCGTCGTTTCTTTTTTGGTGACTTGGAGCCGATCTCTGTTCAACCAGGCGGTGCGGGTATGGTTGTTAACCTTTATAATAAAGCTAACGATGTAACTTTTTCTTACTGTGCAACCTATGACGTCGTCGTTGCAGTTAAGAAAGGCAAGGTTACTGCGTTTGCAGCCAGTGAAGTCAAGTAATTGCACAAAACTTGTTTCTAGGGCATTGTTAATGCCCTTCCCATGCATTCTATAGCGATTCTCAATTGAATGTATCACACTTGTGATTTTAATGTGTCTTGAATGCAAGTGAGAAGGTCTATATATTGCACCCAACTGAAAACCCCTTTATTACCAGAGGTTTAGATGGAATACAGAGATGTGATTGTGCTGTTGCATCCAGCATTCGCCGTAATTGTGGTCTTCCCACTCATTGGCATTGTTGTCAACCGTGCTTTCCAAGTTCGTCAGCGCCGCCTGCAAACTGTAGCAGATGGCAAAAGCAAAATTCCTCCCGTTGTTGGGCAAGAACATGTCCAATTAGGTCGTTGGCTGACGGGATCAGTCGTCGGGGTTGTTCTCATAGCTCTGGCTAACGATATTTTTGGTAACATTTTAGACCATCAAGTTTGGACGAAAGTACCCTTCCAGGTAGTCTTTATCGGGCTATTGTTTGCCGCTACGATCTCTTCCCTGGCTCTACTTTATCGGGCACAGGATCGGCGTTGGCGTGGGATCTTTGCCACCTTGACCGGGATGGGCTTAGTGATACTTGGTTGTCAGGATGGTGTTTACCGCAAAACTGACGTGTGGTATATCTCCCACTACTACTACGGAATAACTGCAGCTTTGTTGATGATTTTTTCCCTGGCAATTTTGCCGGAAATATACAAAGACAAGAAAAATCGCTGGCGCAATGTTCACATCATTCTCAATTGCATCGCCCTCCTACTCTTTTTTGGGCAGGGAATCACTGGGACACGGGCATTGTTAGAAGTTCCCCTCGCTTGGCAGGAACCCTATGTCCAAAAGCTATATGAGCAAAAGTGTGACACTAAGCCTTGCACAATTCAGACACCAACTCTTGCGCCAAAGCATTGATAAATCTGCCTACGACTTGGTTTCTTTTTAAGAGATACAAAAATAACCATTTACAAGGATAAAAGAAGACTATGAACTCGAAAATACTTTGTTTAATTGCTGGTTTGACCTTATCTGCCAGTCTCACTGCCTGCTCTAATCCTGCAAGTAATAATCAGGTTGCGCCTGATGCTGCTAACACCAGCACGACTCAGCCGGGTGATGCCATGAGTAAAGATCATCCTGGCGGTGCTATGAAGCAATCGCCTGCCCCCAGCAAGCCCTAAACCTCACATGCTTCCAAGTGCTGGGGATTGGGGAAAATATTCATTCCCAGTTCTTGCACTTTGACGCGAGGACTTCTACAGGAGACTTCTCATGAATAACAATCTGTACCGACGGCGTCAGTTGCTTTTTTACTTTGGGTTAGGATTTTTTGGCATAGGTGCAGCTAACATAGCAAGTCGTAACTTTAGAAGCATGAATTCCCCTTCTCTGTCTGCTGCTAATTCCAATAATACGCAAGCATCCAAAGCTGTTGCAGCGCTGCCCCCGGTAAACAAGAATTTGCCAGAGTTTCAGGGTATCAGTCAGTGGCTTAACTCTGAGCCTTTGTCAATTGCCAATCTCAAAGGCAGCGTTGTACTAATACAGTTTTGGACCTTTGCTTGTATCAACTGCCAGCGTACCTTACCGTACATCACCCAATGGCATCGTTCGTATGCGGCGCAGGGACTCAAGGTGATTGGCATCCACACAGCGGAGTTTGCCTTTGAGCGAGACGCTCCCATAGTGCAGCATTACAGCGAGTTGGTGGCGTGATGATCTTGGCGACAGCAATTGCCATTATTCTGGGTTGGGATGTCCAAGTGCAGCTTTGGCTGGCTCCGCTCTTTCCAATATCACTATAAGACAGTCATGACTTCATCTATACCTTCTAAACGCAAAGACCGTTCGACACCAAGTCAGGCAATCCTGGCAAAAACCTTTCACTGGATTAATATCATCAGCTTAATGTTGATGATCGCCAGTGGACTGGAAATTTACAATGCCAATCCGGTGTTTGGTGGGCGTGAGGGTTGGCATTTTCCCGACTTTTTGTTGCTGGGAGGTTGGCTGGCTGGTGGTAGGCACTGGCATTTTGCTGCTATGTGGCTCTTTTCGCTGAACTTACTTTGGTATGGACTTTATGTTCTGGTCACTCGTCGTTGGCAACGTCGATTTGCTAGTAGCAGTGACCTACAAGCATTGCTGGTAAGCCAGAACCTCAAGCGTCAGAACTACGCATGGCATCGGCTAGTCTACACTGGTATCATTCCAGTTCTGCTGCTAGCAATTCTAAGTGGTCTTACCATGTACAAGCCTGCCCAACTGCATTGGCTTTTCGGGCTATTTGGCAACTGGCAAACTTTACGCATTGTTCACTTTCTCACTGTTCCCACAGTTATGCTATTTACAATTGCTCACTCCTTGCTCGCTCTGAAAGTGGGAAGTTTTCGTTTAATCAAGTCTATGTTCTTGAAAGGTTAACCATGAATCTGATTCTTCCCAAACGCACGATCAACCGCCGTCAGTTACTGCAATTGTCTGGAGTCTCTGGGCTAGGCTTGCTTCTAGGTGGCTGTGGGACAAGTTTGTTCTCAGACACTGTGGGGCAAGTGTTTGAACCACTGAACCAAAGTATTGAAGCACTCCTGCTGACTCAGAAGTCTGTGCCTGAATTTCCTGTCAGCGCTATTGAGCCTGAGAAGCTGCTGATCAACACGTTCGACTTCACCCCCGATATTGACAGGGAGAAGTTTCGCTTGACGATCGATGGTGAGGTTAGTAACCCTATGCAATTGAGTATGGCGGATCTCCAAAAACTCCCCTTGACTTCAATGGTGATTCGCCATATTTGTGTTGAAGGCTGGGCGGCGATCGTTCAGTGGGGAGGTGTGCGATTACGGGATTTAGTCGCCCTGGCGCAACCGAAGCCAAGCGTCCGCTATGTCTACTTCAAATCTGCCGACGGTTACTACGAAAGCTGGGACATAGCCTCTGCTGTGCATCCTCAAACCCTCATGGCTTATCAGAAGAATGGACAACAATTATCAGTTGACAATGGTGCACCCATACGCCTAGCCTCTCCAGTAAAACTGGGCTACAAGCAAAGCAAGTGGGTGACTCAGATTAAGCTGGTTAGCAACTTGTCGCCTGCTAAAGGTTACTGGGAGGATCAGGGCTATGAGTGGTTTGGAGGGTTATAGGGTAAATCGGGCGTTGCTGCACGCGGATAAACGTCATCTGTAGAGACGCGATTAACCCTTGTCTCTACAAAAATCGTGGTTGTACTGATAACTGGTATGATTAATGCGAACGCATCCTCTAAGCGGGCACACTATGAATCATTTAAAAGAGTTTGCTTGAATGTCAACAACACCAACCCCTCGTTTGATTTTGGAAACTCTGTTGCCACATTTAAAAGTTGCAGCAGCCTATGCCCATCAAATTCAACGAAGTCTTACCGCACTTCCCGACAAACAAAGCGGGGATAATTTTTTTTCTGCTGCCCTCACTGATGCGGATCTTGCCATTCAGAATTTGGTGGAAGTATTACTGCTAGGTACTTTTCCTCAAATTCGCTTCTATGGGGAAGAGTACGAACAATCTCGTAATACTAAATATTTTCGTTCTATCGAACTTGGTCCAAAAGACGATTACTTGGTCACACTCGATCCGATCGACGGTACAAGGTTTTATCTTGATGGACATGATAATTATCAAATTATTCTTACAGTTATCAATGCAGATGATTTTGAAGCAGTGCTTGCCATCTCCCCTGCCCAAAACATTTATTTTTATGCTCTAAAAGGTGAAGGCGCTAAGAGGGGTACCCTGGAGATGAACCTTGAAGATTGCACAGAGTTACGAGTCACACCCGACAACAAAACTGTTTTATTGGGATTGGGAATGAGTGACTTAGCATCAGCACTAAAAGAGCAGTATAAAGTCATTGATATAGCGACTGATTACTCCAGTGACATTCAAATTCCCAATCTCAACGGCATTCTTAGTGGTCACCTATGTGGAGCAATTATAAAATCGGGTAATTTCATTGACGGTGCGGCACTTGCTTTCCTGGTAAAAGAAGCTGGCTGGATCGTGACAACTCTGGATGGTTCTACAGTGCCACCGTTGCATACTTGTCTTGACTATAAGTTACCAGGGCTGATAGTAGCTACTGAGAGTGTACATCAACACCTGCTTCAAGCGGCTTTGTCCCACAGAAAGTAAAACTAATCTTGAAAAAGCTTTATACTAAGTTTTGTACGAAATAACAACAATATCAAAATCTAGAACAAAGAGCATTTATGAAAACAGTTGAATATATCCAAGAACAAGAATTCGATTCACTTTCGACCAGTAACGAACTAGTTGTGTTTGATTTTACGGCAACTTGGTGTGGACCTTGTAAGATGATTGCTCCTCTAATGGATAAATTAGCGGAAGAATATGAAGGTCGTGCGAAAGTAGTCAAGGTAGACCTTGACAAAAACCAAGACCTTGCTAAAAGATTGGGCATCCGCAGTATCCCCGCAGTCATGATTTACAAGAATGGAACTCACATAGAAACCATTGTTGGGGTAACCTCCTATGAAACATTCACCACAGCTATAACAAAGCTGCTTTAGTTAATTCGGGTATTCATCCCCGAATACGCTTCAGTAGTTGTTTACAAAAGCGTCAACCTTTGTAGAGACGTTGCAATGCAACGTCTCTACATACCATTAAGGGGCAATACTGCTCGGATAAGACGAGTTCCACATTAGTCTCTGATCCCCCCGCCTGCGGCGACCCCCTTAAAAAGGGGGTTAAAGAGATAAAGCCCCCCTTTT
>CAZZYE010000577.1:1424-5444 GCA_964658145.1 uncultured Stigonema sp. | reverse complement strand
CAATAAAACAGCTTAACATGCTGTAACTCATGCCAACAATACAGCAACTCATACGTAATGAACGCGAACAAGCGCGTCAGAAAACCAAGTCCCCAGCTCTGAAAGAATGCCCACAACGTCGGGGTGTTTGTACCAGAGTATACACGACCACACCGAAAAAGCCTAACTCAGCTTTGCGTAAAGTAGCGCGGGTAAGACTTACTTCTGGATTTGAA
Organism: uncultured Stigonema sp.; assembly: GCA_964658145.1. GTDB lineage: Bacteria > Cyanobacteriota > Cyanobacteriia > Cyanobacteriales > Nostocaceae > Stigonema. Next base: position 5,229 of record CAZZYE010000577.1, on the reverse strand, counting down.
GTTACCGCTTACATTCCAGGAATTGGTCACAACTTGCAAGAACATTCGGTTGTGATGATCCGTGGAGGTCGGGTTAAGGATCTACCAGGCGTGAGATACCACATTATCCGTGGAACCTTAGATACAGCCGGAGTCAAAGACCGCAAGCAAGGTCGTTCCAAGTATGGAACTAAGCGTCCAAAGAAACAAGCTTAAGCTAGATTAATCGTCAAATTGCTCAATTAATTGCGGCGGAGGTCGCGCTTATTCAGCAAGAAAGAGGTTAGCGTCCGCAAGGAAATAAGATTGCGAATAAGAGTTTAAGCGAGTAGAGCTAAACCGGAGCAATTCGGTGTCAATTGGATATAATCGTCCTGTAAAAAGGCTCTGATTGACTGCTACACCAGACTAAGCCCTTAGTGGGCTACGCTCGAATGGTCAATACCTTAATGGAATTAGCTAGTTCCAAGCGGTTAGAAGGGGAACATTGCCAGTTAGTATGGTAAAACACCGACTTCAATATCAAGCCTGAGAGCATTGTTAAAGCAAACTGAACCCCGCAAGGGTGGGAGAAATCCAAATCTAAGACGTAATTCGGAGTATTTATTAACTCCAAAACACGAACGTATTACTCTAAAAAATCGTTTTCTAGTGATACGACGACTTAGTTCGTAAAAAATGTAATTGCATCTCGCATTGCAGTTAGGTTACTTTGGAACGGCAATATTCATAGATGCTAGCCGATTGACAGAAATCAAGTTAAATTGGTATAGCTTCTACCTGCACCCTACGAATTTTGGATTTGGGACTTCAGATTCTGGATTAGAAGTTAGGGGAGAATCCAGTTAATAATCTAAAATCTAAAATCCCAAATTTTTAGTAAATAGTTCAGTGTAGGAAATTTTCCTCCTCTCTGTAAGCGACAGCAGTATTTTCATCTATATATGTATATAGATATTTAGAAGGTATATAATGTTGTCGCCTTGTTTGTCTAGTTGAGAGCAGCAAGTCACAAGGTCAGCGCTCTTTGTAGTCTTCAGCTTGATCGAAGTTGTCCAATACTGCAAGCGCACATAGTATAGTTGCCAAAACCAAACTAAGGGTTAAGTATGTCTCGTCGTGGTGTTATTCAAAGGCGCCCAGTTCCGCCAGACTCCGTGTATAACAGCCGTCTTGTTAGCATGATAGTTCGGCGGGTGATGCGTCATGGGAAAAAATCACTTGCCTCACGGATTGTTTATAATGCCTTGAAAACTATTGAGGAACGCACTGGTGGCGATGCCTTGGAAACGTTTGAAAGAGCAGTGCGGAATGCTACGCCTTTGGTAGAAGTAAAAGCTCGGCGAGTTGGCGGGGCTACCTACCAAGTACCAATGGAAGTGCGATCGGATCGGGGTACTACCCTAGCACTGCGTTGGCTGGTGCAGTATTCCAGGTCTAGACCTGGTCGTACAATGGCAAGCAAACTGGCAAATGAGTTAATGGATGCTGCTAACGAAACCGGAAATGCAATTCGCAAACGGGAAGAAACGCACCGGATGGCGGAAGCAAACAAAGCTTTTGCACACTATCGTTACTAAGTAAAAAGCCGATATATCGTGATTTCAAAGCGATATATCGTGTAATTACAAAAAAAAGACGGTTTTCCGTAAAAGTATAACATCTTTAACAAAGTGTAATATACAAGATATCATGGGGCAAAAACTATAGGAGGTTATTGTGGCACGTACAAACCCGCTAGAGAGAGTACGCAATATCGGAATTGCGGCGCATATAGATGCGGGCAAAACAACGACAACAGAGAGAATATTGTTTTACTCTGGGATAATTCATAAGATTGGTGAAGTCCATGAAGGAACCGCTGTAACCGACTGGATGGAACAGGAGCGGGAGCGGGGAATTACTATTACTGCTGCTGCCATTAGCACCAGCTGGAATAATCATCAAATTAACATTATCGATACTCCCGGACACGTTGACTTCACAATTGAAGTAGAACGTTCCATGCGGGTGCTGGATGGTGTAATTACAGTTTTATGTTCTGTTGGCGGTGTGCAGCCTCAAACAGAAACTGTGTGGCGTCAAGCAGATCGTTATAAAATACCTCGGATCATTTTTATTAACAAAATGGATCGCACAGGCGCGAACTTTTATAAAGTTCACGAGCAGGTACGCGATCGTCTCCGCGCTAACGCGATCGCCATTCAGTTGCCGATAGGCAGTGAAAACGAATTCCGGGGTATTGTTGATTTGGTGAAGATGAGTGCATACATCTATACCAACGACCAGGGAACTGACATCCAGGAAACTGAGATCCCCGAAGACATGCAAGCTCAGGTAGAAGAACACCGTACCAAACTGATTGAAGCGGTATCGGAAACTGACGATAACCTGATGACCAAGTACTTCGAGGGCGAAGCACTCACCGAAGCCGAAATCCGGAGCGCCTTGCGTAAAGGCACAATAGCAGGCAGTATTGTGCCATTGCTTTGCGGCTCAGCCTTTAAAAACAAAGGTGTGCAGCTCATGTTGGATGCGGTAGTAGATTACCTACCCGCACCAAACGACGTACCGCCAATTCAAGGGCTATTGCCGAATGGCGATACTGTTGAACGTCGCGCCGACGATAATGAACCACTGTCGGCACTGGCATTCAAGATTATGGCTGACCCCTACGGTCGCCTGACCTTCGTTCGCGTCTATTCTGGCATCCTCAAAAAAGGCAGCTACGTCTACAACGCCACGAAAAACAAGAAAGAAAGAATTTCTCGTTTGGTGGTTTTAAAGGCAGATGATCGGCTCGACGTTGATGAACTAAGAGCAGGTGATTTGGGAGCCGCTTTGGGATTGAAAGACACCTTGACAGGTGACACAATTTGTGATGAAGGCTCACCAGTGATTCTGGAATCCCTGTTCATTCCAGAGCCTGTAATCTCGGTGGCGGTTGAACCCAAAACCAAGAACGACATGGATAAGCTGTCCAAAGCCTTACAATCCCTCTCCGAAGAAGACCCAACCTTCCGCGTTCATGTCGATCCGGAAACCAACCAAACCGTGATTGCAGGCATGGGAGAGCTACACCTGGAAATTCTGGTTGACCGAATGTTACGAGAATTCAAAGTAGAAGCGAACGTCGGTGCGCCGCAAGTAGCTTACCGCGAAACAATTCGTAAGCGTGTCAACAAAGTAGAAGGTAAATTCATCCGCCAAAGCGGTGGCAAAGGTCAGTACGGTCACGTTGTTATTGACTTGGAACCAGGAGAACCCGGAACAGGCTTTGAATTCGTCTCCAAAATTGTTGGTGGTACCGTACCGAAAGAGTACATTTCGCCAGCAGAAGCCGGAATGAAAGAAAGCTGCGAATCGGGTGTTCTAGCTGGATATCCACTGATTGACGTCAAAGCAACGCTGATAGATGGGTCTTACCACGATGTAGACTCGTCAGAAATGGCTTTCAAAATCGCTGGTTCAATGGCAATGAAAGAGGCGGTAATGAAAGCTTCACCCGTGCTGTTAGAGCCTATGATGAAAGTTGAAGTTGAAGTTCCCGAAAACTTCCTTGGGGATGTTATGGGAGACCTCAATTCCCGTCGTGGGCAAATTGAGGGCATGGGATCTGAGCAGGGCCTTGCCAAAGTAACTGCTAAAGTCCCATTAGCAGAAATGTTTGGCTACGCCACTGATATCCGGTCGAAGACTCAAGGGCGGGGCATTTTCTCTATGCAGTTTAGCCACTACGAAGAAGTGCCTCGCAACGTGGCTGAAGCAATCATCGCTAAAAGCAAAGGAAACGCTTAAAAGAGTTATGGGTTATGAGTTATGAGTT
>CAZZYE010000577.1:0-1414 GCA_964658145.1 uncultured Stigonema sp. | reverse complement strand
TTAGCTCAACACTCAAAACTTATAACTCCTCTCAAAACTCTGATTGAAGGAAAAACTCAAAATTCAAAACTCGAAACTATTCTCATGGCACGCGCAAAGTTTGAAAGGAATAAACCCCACGTTAACATCGGTACGATTGGCCACGTTGACCATGGTAAAACCACGTTGACGGCAGCTATTACCATGACCTTAGCAGCTATGGGTCAGGCTGTAGCTAAGGGTTACGACCAAATCGATAACGCACCAGAAGAAAAGGCACGGGGTATTACCATCAATACCGCTCACGTAGAGTATGAAACTGGCAATCGCCACTATGCTCACGTAGATTGCCCAGGACACGCTGACTATGTGAAGAACATGATCACGGGTGCTGCTCAGATGGATGGTGCCATCCTCGTGGTTTCTGCTGCTGATGGTCCTATGCCTCAAACCCGCGAACACATTCTACTAGCAAAGCAGGTCGGCGTTCCTAGCCTAGTTGTCTTCTTGAACAAAGAAGACATGGTAGACGACGCAGAACTACTGGAACTGGTAGAACTGGAAGTCCGGGATTTGCTCTCAAGCTACGATTTCCCTGGTGACGATATCCCCATTGTCACAGGCTCCGGTCTACAGGCGCTGGAAAAAATGACGGCTACCCCTAAGACAAAGCGGGGTGAAGATCCGTGGGTAGATAAAATCTACTCACTGATGGATGCCGTAGACTCATACATCCCCACTCCTGAGCGGGATATTGATAAGCCCTTCCTAATGGCTGTAGAAGACGTATTCTCGATCACAGGTCGTGGTACAGTAGCTACTGGTCGGATTGAGCGGGGTAAAGTCAAAATCGGCGATAACGTTGAACTAGTAGGCATTAGACCCACTCGTAGCACCACCGTAACCGGGATCGAGATGTTCAAGAAGAGCCTCGATGAAGGTATGGCTGGAGATAACGCCGGCATCCTGCTGCGTGGTATGCAGAAAGCCGATATTGAACGAGGCATGGTGATCGCCAAGCCAGGTTCCATTACCCCCCATACCCAATTTGAAGGTGAAGTATATGTCCTAACGGAGAAAGAAGGCGGTCGTAAAACTCCTTTTTTCCCTGGGTATCGTCCTCAGTTCTATGTGCGGACAACCGATGTAACTGGCACTATCAGAACCTTCGTTGCTGATGATGGCAGTGAAGCGGAAATGGTAATGCCCGGAGATCGCATCAAGATGACTGTGGAACTCATCAGCCCGATTGCTATTGAGCAAGGAATGCGCTTCGCTATTCGTGAAGGTGGTCGCACCATCGGTGCTGGTGTCGTCGCAAAAATCGTTAAGTAGCACACCCGTTACCCTAACAACATATAGAGCAGAGATGGTATAATGCCTCTCTGCTCTTTTATCTGAATAGTTAGTTGTTGATTGTTAGTTGTTGGGTGTT
>CAZZYE010000576.1:0-5471 GCA_964658145.1 uncultured Stigonema sp. | reverse complement strand
CTCCCATCTCACACTGGGGTTGCGGGGTGGAGTTTGTGGAGTTTGGGGGAGGAGGGGTATCTCTTCTCTCGCTTGGGACTGTAACATATAACGCTTACAGATTTTTGTGAAGATTTATAACTGCTCCATTTTCTACCAAGTCTTGCGGGTTCTGGGTTTTCGATACCTGGCACTGCTTCATTTGACCGTCCTCATTTGATGTTTGTAGTACGTTGCTGGCAAACGGTAGGTTATAACAATTTGCCAAGATGAACTTGGAAGCAACTTTTTCGATTTCTTCATTTTTCACTTCCCATTCATCCCAAGGAAGCTTCATTTGTCCGGGAGAAGATTTTTTGCCTTTTGCTTTCGGTTTAATTCCAGCAATGCAAAAGTGTGATGTTTGTGGAAGTGAAGGAGTAAATATCCGCAAGGTTACTCGGACGTATGGGAAGGGTGAAGACTTGCTGGTTATTGAGAATATTCCTGTCATCAGCTGTTCTCATTGTGGTGAAAGTTACCTTACAGCAGAAACTTAGCACGAAATTGAAAGAATTAAGCGCAACCGGAAAAACTTAGCTATTGCACGTTTTGTAGAGGTGGCTAAATTTGATGAGGGCAACTCGCCTGTTGCTGTATAGGTAAGATTTCCACACCAGGCGAGAGAGGCTATTTGTAGAAGCGAAAATTAGAATCCCGGTTTCTTTAAGAAACCGGGATTCTGTCACCTTAACTATCATTATCAGAGAAGTCTTGGAACGCCAAGGTTCAAGATACGTAGTTTTATACTAAGAAAAGAGTAATACTATAAAGATACATATAAATCTAAAATGCCTGCCAACGTCACCCTCACGATTACCCAAGGCAAATCACCAGGACGACAATATACCTTCGACTCCCGCACTACCTCTATCATCGGCAGGTCAAAAGACTGCAACCCGCAATTACCAGATGATGAAGACCATCGTACCATTTCCCGCTATCACTGCTTGTTAGATATCAACCCGCCAGATATTCGCGTGCGAGATTTTGGTAGTAGAAATGGTACTTACGTCAACGGTAAAAAAATCGGACAACGCCAACCTAACCAAACTCCAGAAGAAGCCGCAAAATTGCAATTTCCCGAGTATGATTTGCGAGATGGAGATGAAATTAAACTTTGTAATACAGTTTTTGTAGTTGGAATTGAAGTTGAATTAGAATCAATCAAAATTCCTAATTTCTTCCCAGCTACAGTTAATATTCCTAATCTTAACCAAGAACCAACGCAACCACCTAATTTTCTAGAATACGTGAAACGCTTGTTAGGTTTAGCAGAGGCTGGTAACAAAAATCTGATAGCAATTCGCGGTTATAGCATTATCCAACTATTAGGAAAAGGTGGTTTTGGCGAAGTTTATTTAGCACAGCATAATCAAAGAGGAAATTTTGTTGCGCTCAAGGTCATGTTACCTACGGTTGCAGCCAATGACTGGGCTGTACAACTATTTATGCGGGAGACAGAAAATACTAAAGCATTGCGACATGAAAATGTAGTAAAACTGCTCGATTATGGTTACTCCGAAAATATTTTCTTTTTTACAATGGAGTATTGCGAGGGAGGTACTGTTGCTGATTTGATAGAGCAACAAGGAGGTAGGTTATCAGTAGATATTGCTGTACCAATTATTCTCCAAGTTTTAAACGGTTTAGAATATGCCCATAAGGCAGAAATTCCTAACGTCAAACTGGGTAATAGTGGATTTGGTAAAGGTAGGGGTTTAGTTCACCGTGACTTAAAACCAAGTAATATTTTCTTGGGCAATGTGAATGGTAAACTAACAGTTAAAATTGGAGATTACGGTTTAGCAAAGGCGTTTGATTTAGCAGGTTTAAGCGGTCAAACTTTAACTGGTACTAAAGCTGGTACTCCCGTTTTCATGTGTCGCCAGCAACTGCTTAATTATAAGTATGTCCAACCAGAGGTTGATGTATGGGCTGCTGCTGCGTGTCTGTTTTTTATGCTTACTGGAACATACCCACGTAATTTTACTGATAGCGACCCATTTTTAGCAGTTTTGCAAAATGATCCCGTACCTATTCGTCAGCGCGATCCAAATATACCCAAACGACTTGCAGAGGTGATTGATTTAGCTTTGGTGGAAAAGCCAGAAATTTATTTTAAGAGTGCGAATGAATTTAAACAGGCTTTGTTGAACCTGTTTTAGCTTGGTTTTCTGACTAAAATTTTTGCCATTTGGCTTCAGTTGAGAAGGGATCGTAGAGACTGGGGAGGTTAGTTATTGTTTCGGTCATGCAGGGAAAAATAAGTATGGAAAGACTTTAATAAATTTTGCCACACGGTTGGAGAGGGTTTAGGAGAATGAACCACGAAGACGCGAAGTACGCGAAGGAAGAAGTCCGATCAACTTCAACGTCCCCGTCCTCAAAGAAGGCATCAAACGCATCATCGTCTCTTCTTAACTCTTCCTTCGCGTTCTTCGCGCCTTCGCGGTTCATTCCTCCAACTCCCCAAACAACCCCGCCAACACCACATTAGAAAACAAAAACCCCTGGGGATCGCACAAGCGCAACCTTCCTTCCACAACTTCTACCCAACCTTTCTCATAGTAGGGACCACAGCACTTGTGAATTTCCCGTACCTTCTGTTCCCCAAAATCTGCCGCCAACGCCGCCAAACTCACACCTTCTGCTAAACGCAACCCTAACATTAAGGTATCTAACAAAACTTCATTTGGTGGTGTGACTTCACAATCAATCACACCTCCGTTTTGCACCCACTGATAATACTCTTTAGTCTGACGCGGACGAGTGAAGCGTTTCCCCTCAACATAACTCGCCGCCCCCATGCCAAAGCCATAATAAGGGCGATTTTCCCAATAAACCCGATTATGCTGACACTGATGCCCTGGCTTAGCGTAGTTAGAAATTTCATAATGCTCGTAAAGCGCACTAGTTAAAATTTGCTGCGCCATCTGGTACATTTTGACTGTAGCCTCATCGGTGGGCAAAGGACCGACCCCAGGTTTGTAGTAACGTCCAAACGCAGTGCCTGACTCAATTGTCAAATCGTATATGGATATGTGAGTAGGTGCTATGGCAATTGCTTTTTCCAAGGACTCTTGCCATCTATCTAAAGTTTGATGCGGTAGTCCCGAAATTAAGTCTATGCTGAATTCGGGAACCTGCACCTGCTGGATTAAGTCTACGGCAGAGAAGATATCAGAGACTGAGTGCGATCGCCCGCAAACTTGCAATAAATCTTCTTGAAACGCTTGTACGCCCAAACTTACACGATTCACGCCTGCGTGGCGGTAGCCTTGAATATGTGCTAAATCAAACGTGCCTGGGTCCATTTCTTGAGAAATTTCTGCCCTAGGAGATATGCCAAATCGTCTGTCAAGTGCCGTTACTATATGTTGTAACTGTTCGGCAGATAGAAGCGAGGGAGTACCACCGCCAAAGAAAATTGTCACTAAGGGTTGACCAAGATCAGGCGTCATGGCAATTTCCTGGCATAGCACTTCAACGTATTGGGAGATAGTACCAGACGTTTCACCTCGCAGGCGATCGCCAATAACAAACACAGGGAAATCACAGTAAAAGCACCGCCGTCTGCAAAAGGGAATATGTACATAAGCAGAAGTCGGAATCATAGCAGAAATAGTCAATTTGTGACCCATTTGGAGAAAAAATTAAATTATGATTAAACGGTGAAAATTAGTATTTTATTTACATTTTTTATCCTTGTCTAAGGAAAGAAAGATGAAAAACTTAAAGCAGAAAACTCTTTGGTTATAATGATTGCAGATGTTGTCATACTAAGTCTTTAGTATGACCGTAATTATTTCTAAATCTATCTTACCGATGAGGTAAAAAATACTTTACTGTATCGGGAAACACAGTTTCAGGAAAACAAAAAACCATGCTTGATGCCATTATCATTTTTTCATTCATCCTGGCAGCAGCGGGAATAGGGTTCTATAGTACCGAACTGCTACCGTATGGAACGCTAGATCACGTAACAAATGTAGATGCTTTGCGCTTTATTGTCGCTGTTTTTGCCGCGATAATTGGCGGTGCAGTAGGACTGAGTTTCCAGACCGCATATCGTCGTCTTCAGGCTCAAGTCCGCGATTTGCCACTCGAAGTTATCTTAACTCGTGCCATTGGCTTGGTAATTGGGCTATTGATAGCAAACTTGATGCTTGCTCCTTTATTCTTGCTACCTATTCCGGCGAATTTTGGCTTTATTAAGCCGTTAGTGGCAGTTGTGGGCAGCGTTATTTTGTCATACACTGGCATGAACTTAGCAGATGCCCACGCACGCGGGTTATTACGGTTGCTTAATCCCAATACCGTGGAAACGATGGTAGTGGAAGGAACCCTCAAACCTGCAAACACCAAGGTTTTAGATACCAGCTGCATTATCGATGGTCGAATCGAAACACTGTTAGAAACAGGGTTTCTGGAAGGGCAAATTATCGTACCGCAGTTTGTCTTGCAAGAATTGCAACAAGTCGCTGATGCTAGCAAAGACCAAAAGCGAATCCGAGGAAGGCGAGGACTAGAGATTCTCAACCGGATCAAATCAGCTTACCCCGATCGCATCTTGATTAACCCAGTTGATTACGACGATATTGCCACGGTAGATGCTAAGTTAGTGCGATTCGCTCAAGAAATTAGCGGCACACTCCTAACTAATGACTACAACTTGTCTAAAGTTGCCAGCGTCCAGAAAGTGCCAGTATTAAATGTGAACGATTTGGTGAACGCAGTTCGTCCTACCTATTTACCAGGCGACAATATTGACCTGAAGATTCTTAAGGAAGGCAAAGAACCTAGTCAGGGGATCGGCTACCTAGATGACGGTACAATGGTTGTCGTTGAAGAAGGTAGTCTTTATGTCGGTGGCGAACTCCGGGTGGTCGTCACCAGTGCCTTGCAGACTACTGCAGGACGGATGATTTTCGCCAAACCCCAAGCTTCGGCAGTAGCATAGATTTGTTAGTTGTTAATTGTTGATTGTTAGTAGAAAATTAAACAATCAACAATTAACAACTAACAATCAACTAACTCTCATAAATCTCTAATGGCAAAGAATCTGGGTCTTTAAAGAAAGTAAATTTCTTACCTGTAATTTCATCAACTCTGATATTTTCTACCTCTACACCTTGCGATTTTAAATGCAAAACAGTTTGCTCTATATCATCAACTTCAAAAGCTATATGCCTTAAACCACAAGCCTCTGGACTATTGACTCGAAGCGGAGGATTAGGGAAAGAAAATAGCTCAATTTGGTGGCTATCCCCCACTCGTAAATCTAACTTATAAGAATTTCTATTAGCCCGAAAAGTCTCTTGAATAACCGAAAAACCTAAAACTTCCACATAAAACTTTTTTGAGCGTTCATAATCAGAACAAATAATCGCTACATGATGAATTCCAGTAGTTTTCATTTTAGGTAATGGGTAATGGCTGACGGCTAATGG
>CAZZYE010000575.1:0-5476 GCA_964658145.1 uncultured Stigonema sp. | reverse complement strand
AATTTTTAATTTTTAATTCAAAAAATGGTCAAGGCTAATACTTTTATTTTCTGCTTGATTTTGCGCTTAACTCATGGAAATTAGGATGTGTGCGCTTTGATTTCTACGCTATACGCGCGAGAGCTAAGTCACGAATCAGGTGTGTTCTAGAGCTAATATAAGCACTCACAATTTTGGTTTCTTCACCACTGAGTATTTTTTTGTCTTCAAGCTGCCTAAGTAGCTGGTTGATTAAATCCGTATCACTAAGCCCCAACAAGAGAGTAGCTTGGGTTTCCTCAATTACAGCCCAAAGCGATCGCAATATTGAAGAATCTATCATACAACCTCGCGCTTAAGTGTCTCAAAATAATTTCAGATTATTTGTAGATAGTATGCTTAATTACTTATAAAGCACCTGAGAGAAACTACTTAAGCTTTTATAACCACAAGCCTTGTTAGACCACCTAAATTACATAGGCTTCGACTAGGCACAGCATTGTTACTCAGGCGACATCATTAAACCGAAGTTTAGGTATTTGATGATAAACTTCTGCATTCTCTTCAAGAGCTTGACGTAAATCGTATTGCGTTTGTAAATTCAACCAAAACTGAGCGCTGTTACCAAAATAGCGAGATAAACGCAAAGCTGTATCTGCTGTAACACTGCGTTTTCCAGATAAAATTTCGCTAATCCGTGTCTGAGCTACACCTATATCCTTACTTAATCGATAAGGTGTGATATTCATTGGTTCTAAAAATTCTAATTGTAGGATTTCACCAGGATGGATGTTTGGCAGACGGTTGTTCATAATGCGTTACTATCGTCAAACATTAGTATCAGTAAGTCGGCATGAAAAAACCAAACTATGTATAGTCGGCGCCATCCGACTTCGGCTATTAGCAAACGTCCAAAATTCGTAGTGTGACAGTGCGCGGGTGCGGAATGTGGGTTACATTATATTTAATGGATCTACATCAATCGTTAAACTCACAGACTGAGGACAAAGTGCTCTAACTTCCTCCCAGTCTGGCAGTTGTGGTAATGCATCAGGAGCAAACTTCAGTAGTATTTGCCAGCGATAACGGTTAGACACCCGTAAAACACTCGCTGGTGCTGGTCCCAATAACTCTAACCCATCATAGGCAGCCAAAGCTGTTGCGATTATCTGGGCAACATTCTGCACTTGAATGGGATCGAGGCTGCTTAACCGCAATAAAATCAACCGTCCGTAGGGGGGGTAATTCAGCGCTTGTCGTTGTTCTAATTCAGCTTGAATAAAAGACTGATAATCGTGCTGTTGCACCGCCTCAATGACTGGATGCTCTGGAGTGTAAGTTTGGATAATCACTCTTCCTGGGTCTTCACCTCTGCCAGCACGTCCAGCAACCTGAGTCAGGGTTTGAAACGCCCGTTCACTGGCGCGATAGTCTGATAGATGCAGCAGTCCATCAGCAGCCACAACGCCCACAAGTGTTACCTGAGGCAGATCCAATCCCTTGGTTAGCATTTGCGTACCGATCAACAAATCTGCTTCATGGTTAACAAACTTAGTTAGCAGTGTGCGGTGTGCTCCCTTGGTGCGGGTGGTATCGCTATCAAAACGGATGCAGCGCAATTCGGGAAACTGCCTTGCTAATTCCTGCGCTACTCTTTGGGTACCGCTGCCGAAAAATTTTAGGTAAGGAGAACTGCATTCAGGGCAGTTTTGCGGATGCGATCGCCCAAAGTTACAGTAATGACATCGCAAAAGTTGCTGCGCACCTTCCTCAGTCTGGTGATATGCCAGCGACACGTCACAATAGGGGCATTCTATCACATATCCACAACTACGACAAGACACAAAGGTACTGTGTCCCCGTCGATGGATAAATAAAATTCCTTGTTGATGCCTTTGTTGCATCTGCTGTAAAGCATTTTGGAGCCCTCGGCTAAAAATCGACTTATTTGCCTGCTGCAATTCCAGCCGCATATCTACCACTTCCACAGGTGGTAAAGGACGTGAGTTGATGCGTTCGGGGAGGGAGAGGTAGTAGGTGGCAGCGGATGTTGTAACGGATGTAGCGGATGCAGCAAATAAATTATCCGTTACATCCGTTATTTCATCCGTTGCCACGCTTACCCAACTTTCCAGTGAGGGGGTTGCTGAACCTAACACCAGAGGGCAATGTTCTAACTCTGCTCGCCATTGGGCGACGGTACGGGCGTGGTAGGTGGGGATGGGGGAATCTTGCTTAAAGCTGCTGTCGTGTTCTTCATCTAAGATGATTAAACCCAAGTTTGGCAAAGGGGCGAAAACCGCACTTCGCGTACCGATAACGACTTGGGGTTCTCCCGTAAGCATTTGTCGCCAAGTGTCATAACGTTCACCATCCGAGAGCGCACTGTGGTATACGCTAACTTTGTTGCCAAAACGGGCGCGGAAACGGTCAGTTAACTGGGGTGTCAGTCCAATTTCAGGCACTAACACCAAAGCGGATTTGCCTTGCGCTAGTAGAGGTGCGATCGCCTGCAAATACACCTCTGTCTTTCCAGAACCTGTCACCCCATGCAACAGTACAGTAGCATACCTATTTAACTGAGTAATTGTTTTTAATGCCTGCGATTGAGCTGCGTTCAAAAACTTTGGCTGATCCTGAGGCAATACCTGACCCTGTTCGCTTCGCAATACTTCCCGTTCCTGAATGACAATATAGCCTTTGTGTTCTAGCCCTTTCAAGGTAGGGGTAGTTGTCTTACAAATCCCTAGGAACTCGTTTAGCCACAACTCACCACCAAAACGGCGCAGCACATCTAAAATTTCTCGTTGGCGCTTACTGAGATCCATGGGCGGTGCGCTAACAATCAACGTCACCACTGGTTTGGTCTGGGGTCGAGAGTATCTGGGTAGTTGTACATAGCTTTCCACCCAACCGCTTTGGAGTAATTGCCTCTTTCCCCAGTCAAATCCTTTCACTTGGCGCTTGAGAAATTGGATGCTATAATCTCCATCCGGTTGTGACTGGAGGATTTTTAGTATTTGACGGGCTGCTCCATTCAGGAATTCATCAGCACCATTGGGAATGTTTTTTGATTTGAGTCGAAGGCGATGTTGCGATCGCCCTAGTAACCCAGGTGGCAATGCCATACGGCTTACCTGAATTAATGGTGTGTAGTAGTATGCGGCTATCCGATGCAAAAGTTCCCAATAAGTGGTTTGAAAGAAGCACCTGCTGACTACATCTTCTACATCCCGAATTTTTTCTAGTGGTATGTCTGTTGGAGGATGTGTTAGAAAACGAATGGCTATCCCTCCTAACTGTTGCGAACCAAATGGCACACTTAAAATATCACCTGGTTTTACTTCTAACTGGGATGGCAATCGATAGGTAAATAGTCCTGAGCTTCCTGGACAGTCCACAAGTACTTCAATCCACCGATTTCCAGTTGGCAGTGACTTGTTATAAGAGCCTTGAGGTTCAGCAACTGCCATTGGGGACAAACTTAAGCCATTCATATACATAGTTTCGTAAGTTTTAGAGAGATAATTTCCTCACACAGTTTTTCAAAATTAACTGGGCTAGCTAAACTCTAGCTGTCTAGATACCTTTACAAAAAATGTATTTTGCAATACTGTCTAAAGACATAATACTTGATAAGTTTCCTCTTATGTAATCCACCTGACAAATTAATGTTAACTTTGGGCAGTAACGAATTTTTTCTGCCAATTTGGCAGAATTAAACAATCTCCGCTTTTTTGGTAATTTTTCTGTGTCTCCTAACTAACGAATACTGCTTTTCCCCCTATTGATAGATATTATCCCCTTTCCGTATATGGGATTCTTTATCATGAGGGTGTGTAGCTAAAGTTTTCAGAGCCGATTTAATGCGATATGGGGGAAGCTATAAGCGATGCAGTACCCCAGTCACAAGATTTTGAGAAGCTCTAAATCCGACAAATCCAGAAAAAGTAGAAAAATCCATGAATATTTAATAATTGCCAGCCGGAAAGGAAATTTTTATATTTGTTTATTCAGACCAAATAATTTTTATCGAGGAATAAAAAAGATGTGTGTTAGTAGCCTGATGAGAAAATTTTAAGATGTAAATTCTAGTATTAGTTACGAATTCTATCTAGTTGCAAACAAGAAATGAAGCCATAAATACATTATTGCCTTTTTTGACTAGTTAACTACCGCTGATGACAGACAGATACTAATGACTCTGAATGATACATTATAGACAGGAACTTGTATTGTAAAAGAAAAATCAAGCATTTGTTCCTGAAAAAAACTACCAGTTATCTGAGAGCAGCTGTCACTTAATTATGTACCAAACAAAGCAAAAATCCCTAGAGGAAGCTATGAACATTGCTGAATTGGGAACAATGGAAATGATAGAAACCGCTGCTGACAGTGAAGAACAATCTTTCAACAGATTAGATGCAGTAGCGGATGAAGATCCCCCCATGATCGAAATGGAGACTGAGGAACGCGATGGGGATGCGATGGCGGCAGCGCGACCTTCAGGTTACAATAAAACCGAGCATGATGATGCGGTTGGCGCGTTTTTTAAAGAGATGGCTCGTTATCCGTTGCTAAAACCGGATGAAGAGGTGGAGTTAGCGCGGCGAGTGCGGTTTTTAGAGGAAGTAAGGGAACTGCACGCTTCCTTGGAAATAAACCTAGGAGAACAATTTAGCAAGGGAAATGTAGCGCATCACCTAGGAATGACGGAAAAGCAACTAGAAAATCGCTTGTATCAAGGTCGGGTAGCGAAACGCAAAATGATTCGCTCGAACCTGCGGTTGGTAGTGTCAATCGCCAAGCGATATCTGAATCGGGGAGTACCTTTCCTGGATTTAATTCAGGAAGGGGCGATGGGTTTAAATCGCGCTACGGAAAAGTTCGATCCAGACAAAGGATATAAGTTTTCTACCTACGCGTATTGGTGGATAAGACAAGCAATTACGCGAGCGATCGCCAATGATGCGCGTACTATCCGCTTGCCTATCCATATTGTAGAAAAGCTGAATAAACTAAAAAAAGCTCAACGAGAACTCAAACAACAACTGGGTCGCAATCCTACGGAAGTTGAAATGGCGGAAGCTTTAGAAATTCCTCCGCAACAGCTGCGCCAGCTACAACAACTCCGACGTCAAGCACTTTCCCTCAACCACCGCGTTGGTAAAGAAGAAGACACGGAATTGATGGATTTGCTAGAAGATGAAGATAACCAATCTCCAGAAGCAAAAATGAATGAAAACATGATGCGTCAGGAGATTTGGGAAGTACTGGGCGATGTGCTAACTCCACGAGAGAAAGATGTGATTTCTCTACGGTATGGTCTAGTAACTTCGGAACCTTGTACCCTTGAGGAAGTTGGCAATATGTTCAATCTTTCCCGTGAGCGAGTGCGACAAATTCAAAGCAAAGCTATGCGGAAGTTACGGCGTCCTCATATAGCCAAACGCTTAAAAGGTTGGTTGATATAATTTGTCATTTGTCATTTGTCATT
>CAZZYE010000574.1:3830-5484 GCA_964658145.1 uncultured Stigonema sp. | reverse complement strand
AATTATCAATCAACCACCAACAACCAACAATTTAAAATTTTTATGACTCAACTAAATGGAAATAAACTTAACGGCAATCATCGTGAAAGAAAGCAAGAAACTGGAGTCCAGCTAAATTCACGCGGACTTTCATCTGAATCCACCAATCCTAAACCATCTTTCAATAACTCATATGCTCAAACATTTGAGCAATCTGTTGTACTCCGCCAATCTCCAATTTGGTCACGCGCAATCATGGTGACATTGATGGGGTTAGCTTGTTTTGGGATTGGTTGGGCATGCATTGCTAAAATAGAGCAAGTCATTCCCGCAACAGGTCAGCTAAAGCCTGAGGGAGCAGTTAAAGAAGTTCAAGCTCCAGTTAATGGAGTAGTGAAAACTGTTTATGTTAAAGATGGACAACACGTAAAAGCCGGAGACGTGTTGTTAGTTTTCGATACTGTTACTTCCAAAGCTGAATTAGATTCTTTAAACAAGATTCGCAATTCTTTAATGCAAGAAAATCAGATTTATCGCCATTTAATGGATACAAAGTCTGCTCAAGCAGTTGAAATGGAATTTTTGCGCGGTAATTTGCCAAAAGAAGCTGCTTTTCTGCTGAAAAATCGGGCGTCGTTACTTGCAGAGAATCAGTTGTTGCGAACTGAATTAAAGAACTCTACTGCCAGTGTAGGGTTGGGAATTGATGAAAGAGAACGTCTATTAAATGCCAAAACGGAGTTAGATTCCCGTGCGGCGGCAGCGCAGTTCCAAGTCGAACAAAGCCGCAAAAAACTTACTCAAAATCAAGTCCAAATCAGTGCAAACAGAGCAAGTTTAGCCATTGAAGAGAACATTTTAAATAAACTTAAAGCCTTAGCAGAACAAGGCGGTATTTCTCAGCTTCAGTATATCCAACAGCAAAAACAGGTACAAGACGTTACGGCTGAAATGAACAAAGCTATTGAGGAACAGAAACGCCTAAACTTTGAAATTCAACAAGAGCAAGAGCAATTAAAAAACACAGTAGCTGTTTCTAATAAAACAGTGGTGGATAAAATAGCTGAAAACAAAAAGCGCATTTCTGAAATCGACAGTCAATTAAGTAAAAGCTTACTGGAAAATGAAAAGCAGTTGGCTGAGACTAATAGCAAAATTTCTCAAGCGCAATCGAACTTTGGGTATCAAGCAGTTCGTGCTCCTGTTGCAGGGACAGTTTTCGATTTACAAGCAAAAAACCCTGGATTTGTGGCAAACACGACTCAAAAACTCCTACAAATTGTACCAACTGATACCTTTATCGCCGAGGCTTTCGTCACCAACAAAGATATTGGTTTCGTGCGCGAAGGAATGAAGGCTGATATCAGGATTGACTCGTTTCCTTACAGTGAGTTTGGCGATATCAAGGGAGAATTAATTTCTGTGGGGTCAGACGCCTTACCACCAGACCAAACACATCAAGCTTATCGGTTCCCGGTAAAAGTACATTTAGATCAACAATCATTAGTCATTAAGGGTAGAAACATTTCCTTACAATCAGGAATGTCTATCACCGCTAACATTAAAGTCCGCGAAGAACGATCAGTCATGAGTCTGTTTACTGAGCAGTTTACCAAGCAAGTTGATAGTCTCAAAGAAGTGCGTTAAACAATTCAAAAGTTAATGGCTAATAGCT
>CAZZYE010000574.1:0-3820 GCA_964658145.1 uncultured Stigonema sp. | reverse complement strand
CAATCAACAATTAGCAATTAGCAATCCAAATGTTAAGACCCGAACGCATAGAACCCGGTCCCGGACAAGAATCAGTCTGGGACTACCCACGTCCGCCTCGCCTTGAGGACACAAGCAAACATATCCAGATCATTTTTAACGGTGTCACTATTGTAGATACTCATGATGCCAAACGTGTTTTAGAAACAAGTCATCCCCCTGGTTACTATATCCCACCAACAGATATCAAAATAGAGTACCTGCTTCTAACACCGCAATCTAGCTTTTGCGAGTGGAAGGGACGTGCCGGTTACTACACTATTCGTGTCGGGGATAAAGAAGTCCAGAATGCAGCATGGTTCTATCCTAACCCTACACCCGCCTTTACAACCATCAAAGACTATGTAGCTTTTTACGCTCATTTGATGG
The DNA here is from genome assembly GCA_964658145.1 of uncultured Stigonema sp. GTDB lineage: Bacteria > Cyanobacteriota > Cyanobacteriia > Cyanobacteriales > Nostocaceae > Stigonema. The sequence goes on along the minus strand of CAZZYE010000574.1, from coordinate 3,412 downwards.
ATGCTTGCTACATTGACGGGGAAAAGGTGCAACCACAACCAGGGAATTTCTACGGTGGCTGGATTACTAGTGATATCGTTGGACCGTTCAAAGGTGAGTTCGGTACTTGGGGATGGTAAAGCAATCCTGACCCGGAATTGCCTGATAACGATGCTTTTAGAGCAAGCGATAGACAAGAAAAAGGAGGAAAAGGACAAATAACCAACGCGATCGCTTACAACAAAATAAGGAGGTAATTTGACCAAACAGCCAAGTGACGGTATAAAGCGCTCTAAAGGTAAATTTGACCCCTTCCAAGAAAATAGGCAATGGTCAGCAGCAGCATCCGAGGAACGCTGTAAAAGAATAGCCAGGAACACAGGTAAGCGATTGGTCGAAATAATCGACACAGAAGACGAACCCCTACCAATTATTTGTATTTTTGAGGAATTCCCAGATGACTGAGACAGCAACTCAAATACCGTTAACTACTCTACTTCCCATGCTGACAGCTATCAGCGAACGGAATTACCCTCGTTTTAAGGAACTTGAGATTGATTTTGCTTCTATTCACGGTGTAGATGTGTGGGAGGATGTTTTTAATTTTCGTCTCAAGCCAGCACTTGACAAAGACTCTGACCGTTGGTTGTTGATTCAAAAATGCAGCAAAGGCTTCACGGTAAAGGATGTAGCTTGATCAAAGGCGCAGGTGACAAAAGGGAAATCCTTAAGCGGTGGCGTCACTAGTAGATGTAGGTAAAAGCGCAGTCTGGGTAGTAGGTGCAGGACTAGGAGAAGAATCAGTGACTCCTGGTGACGTTGCAGGACTCCTAGCAATTGTTATGGTTTTATGATAACGATTAGCAACCGTATTGCTCTATAGACTCATCACCATAAAGCAAGCAATCAATATAACAGTTAGAACTAAAGCCATACCAACGACGTATTCAATTTTTTGGCTAAAAATTCCCACAATAACCAAGACGCCCAACACAATCAAAACAGAGCCTACATAAACAGAGTTTTCCCAGCCCTTAGCAATCAGTGGGTCATCTTTGATACTGTTAGAAGGTTGCTCAGTTCGTAAAGTTTTTGGGTCAGGTAGGGGAGCTGAAGCGATGAATAATGTTTTAGAGGATGTAGTCATTCCAGTAAATTTTAATACTGTTTGTTGTCCATATGGTCTTTAAAGTTTTTTTGAAAATAACAGGACTTACGCAACTGCCGATCGCCACTAATTTTATCAAATGAACACTGCCTAAACAAGGTGCCGTACTCTCGGTAAATGCACCTTGTTTAGGCAGTGTTAATTAACGGTAACGTCATACTGCATTGCCACTAATTTGACACCAAATTCCGCCTCAAATACTCCTTTGTTGTAATCCAAACTCCAGAGTTCTAAATCACAATCATCATCAAAACGAGTAGGAAAAATTAGCATCTTGTATTCCTGCACCTCTGGAAGATATTCAGACTCTACTCGGGCGATCGCACCAACTTGACGCCGATCTAGAGCAGTTGCCAATCTTAAAATAGCACTCAATTGATTAACAATTTGTCTGTGATTCTTTTTCAACAGCTTGCGGTAATTTTCGTGCTTTTTCTTAGGAGGAGATTTGCGATGATAACGCGCTACATTAGCAATGATTTCTATCTCGGTTTCTGTATAGCCGAGTAATTCACCATTGCGAATGAGATAGTAAGAGTGTTTGTGGTGAGATGAATGGCTGACATAATGACCACAATTGTGTAGTATTGCTGCAGCCCAAAGTAGTTCTCGTTCTTCTGTCCCCCAGTTATGCAATTTGCCTTGCATTTGGTCAAATAAACTGAGGGCAAATTCTGCCACACGTTCGCAATGTTCTAAGTTGACGTGGTATTTCTTAGCAGTTTTGAGGACATTGCGCTGACGCACTGAACCTTGGTAGCGCAGGCGGTCTTCGATTAAGCCGTGGGTGAGCATCCAGTCAACGATCACACCTTCTCGGAGGGCACGCTCACACACGGTTACCGACTCAACCCCTAACAAAGTCATTGCTTCCTGTAAAATTACTGCTCCAGCTAGTATAACTTCTGACCGCTTGTCTGGCATACCAGGAATTGCCGCCCGTTCTGAGTAACTCAGTTTTCGCAAGCGATTGACCCACTCCTGCAAGTCTTTGAGACTGAACGAGTAGCCATTGAGTGTGGAAGGAACAGAACCCAACTTTTCCCGTGCATCGATCATCGCCAGAGTTTCAATGGTGCCAGAAGTTCCCACAAAACGAGGATGTTCATCCAACTGTAGGTTCGCCTGCACTTCTTCAACTGAACGTTCTAACATAGCGCGTATGTATCCCTGTAAGTACTGAAATTGAGCGTTGCTGACGGGGTCGGTGGTGATTAACTCGCTAGTCAGTCGGACTGCGCCGATTTTGGTACTGGTAAGGGTTCGCGCCTCATGAGTATCGCCCAAAATTAATTCTGTGGAACCGCCGCCAATGTCTATAATGATGTGCGGATGGTTGTTAAATTCCATCCCCGACAGTACACCTAAGTAAATTCGCCGTGCTTCTTCTTGACCAGAAATTAGGTCAACGCTCAAACCTATTTCGGCTTCTACTGTTTGCAAAAAATCTTGACCATTAGGCGCTTCCCGCACCGCGCTGGTTGCTACCGCAATGATTGTTTCAGCGTTTAAAGCTTTAGCAACTCCTTGGAAGCGTTGCAAAGCAGCGATCGCCCTTTCCATCACCTCTGGTTTGAGACACCCCGTAGCCAGATCGCGATCGCCCAGTCTCACGGTTTCTTTTTCTCTGCCGATGATGCTAAAAGCTGGTAATGTTGTTTCAATTCGCACAATTACCATATGCAGAGAATTTGTCCCTAAGTCAATAGCAGCGATTATCCGGTGTTGGTCACCTATTTGAGTTGTCATATCCCAGTTAGTAGAAATTAAACTCACCATCTCGTTTTTCTCTCTTGTATTAAGGATGGTAAAATCTGGCAGTATTGGCGCTCTAGGCAGAGATATTATTATATAAGCAAGCTTTTTCTGTGTTTGACTGTTTGGCGACTGTGCCAGAGTCAAAAGGTTTACCCTGTTACTTACAACTAAAGTGACTATTTAGATGTAACCAAAGTTGCAATTTTTGCTCAGATTTTACTAAAAATGTTACATTTAAAAGCCTCATTTACTTACAGGTAAAAACATACATCGCGAGAAATTCCTAAAAATTTATCAAATTGCTGCCTTGATAAAACTTTCCATAAACTAACTACAGCTATTCAGAAATTCGTAGCATTTTGGTTCGTAGTTGCGCTGACCTCGCACTCAATCGCAACTACAAGCCATAAATGTTATCTTATTAACGATCCGAACTTGTGCAATCTTGCACTAAGAATCTTCACGGGCTGTGGGTAAAATTCAGCAAAAATATCAAATAAAATATCA
>CAZZYE010000573.1:0-5485 GCA_964658145.1 uncultured Stigonema sp. | reverse complement strand
GCGCTCGACGCGGCTACGCCGCGCCATTGCTTGTGCCAGTTGCGTAAGTCCTGCTAGCTTAGTTTGCTCTAGTGACTGATTAGCTGCATTCTCCCTAGCTTTTACTTCAGATTCTAGATTTTTAAACAAGCTTTGATTCTGTTTAGCATAAAAATCACCATAAGCTGATGAATTTTGCTTGCCGTTTTTAAACTCAGAAGCCAGCTTTAGAGCTTGAGCTTTCGTCGCGGCTACAATGTTGTCGATATCCTCCGACGATGCTAGCTCGAAACTATTTCCGCCGCTAGATGCCTGCTGTTGAACGCTCTTGACAAAACTTGATGATTGCTGCTGCTGTTCAAGGTTAGCTTTGCCCAACTCTCCTTTAACTTGGTATTTTCTTTTTGTTAACCCTAAACGAAACCCTTCTAGCTGCCCTTTGACTGATTCTTCTAGATTCTGGGCAAGGGCTTGAGTTACCAACTCCTCTTGATTGTGGATATCATCTAAAACCTGCGTCAAAAGGGTTGTTTTTAACTGCCCTTGCGCTTTAGTGGCAGATTGAAAAGCGGCTTTAATCTGAGTGGCGGCTGACTGTAATTGTAATTTAAGTTCGGAGTAAGGAACTTCTGCTATCTGCTTTGCTTGTGCTAGAACTTCATTTGACGGTTTCCCAATACTAGGGAGTGAAGATTCTAGTGTTTGAGGATCAACATGACGAAGGATGCTTTGAACTAACTCTGGTTTTTTAAGTCTTTTTTTAGTTTCTTGGTCATAGGTCGAAACCCCCAGATTTCCTGCCAGTGTTCTAATATCACTTGCATGCAGTCTGTTAAGATTTGCTTCTAATTCCTCAGGGGACGCGAGTGAGGATTGAGTGGGAGCAGTTGATTTTTGTTTTGCTTGTTCCAGCTTTGAACCAACAACTGCCTTAAGTTTAAGAGGTTCTTCTTGAACCAGTGCGATCGCATTACTCAAACTTAGCTCTAAATCTTTCTGGATCTGTAATATCTCTTGAGCGGTAAGTGGTGCGAGGTCGGCGGCCCGGCTAAGTATAGGACTGAGTGACTGAGTGATTTGCTCTAAAGCGGAGAGGCTTGTTTGTAATTCTTGCTGAACGTCAACCCCGTAGTCTTGTGCTAGGTTGCTGATTGCGGATAATCGCTTGATTGTCTCTACCTGCGATCGCTTAATCTGTAATTCAGCCTTGGAACCACCAAGCCCAAAAGCGCCCTCTAGCTCTTGAGTAGCGCTCTGTTTTTCTAACTTTTCTTGAACTTTACCTGAGTTTCTAGCGGCGAAAGTATAAGCATCGGCTTCTAGTTGCCTAGTAACAGGTTGAAGCTCTGGCTTTTGAATTTCTACGGATGACTCCACTCTCCTGCCTAGCTGTCTTGCCTCTTCCGGTGTAGGAGTAATCAGTGGAATGCCAGGTTTCTCTCCGCTGGCGACATCTATTTTACCAAAGTCAAATTGAAATGCGTGACGCAGTTCGTGAACAAGTGTTTCAACAGCCTTGGCATCAAGCTTGCTTTCTTGAATTAAATTGTAAGCCTCCTTTGAGATACTGATTTGGTTTTGTTCGGGATTATAATTTCCGAATGTGCCAGGGCGCAAATCGTTGCTGACTGCTAATTTTGGAATGAGATCTAGGCTTGTATTTTTTGCTCCAGATAGCGTTGCGACCTCCGTGAAAATTTCTCTATAGGCTTGGGGCTGAGGTGCGCTACGCTTGACTGTGTGTGGCTTACTTTCTACCGCAGGCGCAGCACCCAATACCTCCAATCCCCGTGCAGTCTTCCCTATTTGCGCAGTAATGGCGTCATACTCTTGAACCTTTGGCGCTAAATCTGCACTCCTGCGATCTAAGTCTGCTTTTCTGTCGGAAAATTGACTTAATCCATTACTAACAAACTGATTTTGCAGTTGACTTTGGTAGGTCGCTTCGGCAAAACGCACCTCCCTAGGTGAGATTTTTGTGGGGTCTGTTTCAGGGGCTTTGATCTGACCCAATGCAGCCCTAAGTTGTCCTGCTTGGCTCTTCTCGCCTTGCGCCTCAAGTTGCGCAATCTCTTTCTCGATCTGCGCTGCCTGATTCTCGTATTCTTTAACCCGAATCTCTATTAAACGCTCTGGGGTAAGCTTGACTTGGATTTTTTTGGCTGCTTCGCGAAGTCTTTGTTGTTCGGCGGTAAAATCTGAGGCGAATGATTGCGAATCGGCTTGTAGCTGAGGTTGTTCTAAATCTATTTCCGATTTTAGCTGCCTTGCACGAGCAGGTAAGCCACTGTTTATGGTAGAGGCGAATTCTTTTTGTAGTTGTTGTGTGGCAGTAGTGCGATCGGCTTTCTCGGTCACACTTTGCTGCGATCTGTTTACAGCACCAGCCGTAAATACCTTATCCTCACCTAGTACGAGGCGCGCTTGTTCGCTAACCTTACTAAGAACTTTTGGAAAGAGTGCGTCAATCGTACTACCAAGAGTCTTAACTATTCCTTCGCCTAGCGCCTCCCCAACAATAGCCCCACTACCAACACTGTCGCTAAGTACATTTTTTATGGCGGACTTAAACCCACTACCAATCCCCTCGCTCAGCGTCTCTCCTATTCCGTTTAGCGAGCCTGCAAAAACTGTTGCGGCGATACCAGCCGCAGCCTTTAATGGGAGAGTTAATAATCCGATTAAGGTTGATCCGATTCCTCCGACAGTCTTCAGTAGTCCGCCAACTAGAATGTCAAATGGGCTTCTCTTAGATGCGTCCTTGACACCTTCTTCAACTGCTTTGCTAACGTTGCTGGTATCAAGTTCAAGTTTTAGTGATACCCTGCCGCCAAGCCCTCGAATCTCCTTGATATTCTTGGCTTCAACGTCCAGATCGACTTTGACCTTGGAATGCTTAAAATAGCCTTCAATTTTGTTGACGACGTTTTGAAGCTTGGACTCATTCAGTTCCTCCAGTCCCTGCTGTAATCCTTCAATGGCGTATTTGCCAATTTTCTGGAAGACCTTAGAGGGTGACTGAATGCCCAACTGCTTGTTAACAGATCCGATCATTGAATCAATGGCATGTTTACCCGCATCTTCTGCCCCTGAGAATCCATCAGCAAAGCCAAGGACAGCATACTTCCCGATTTCTTCAAATTGCTGCCTGACTGCGGAGCGCTGAATTTTTCTAGTATTAATTTCAGCCAAAATGCTGATAGGCGGTATGAAGCCATGCAATCCTTCAACTTGCCTGTTGAAATCTTCGGTGTCGAGTTTTAGTCGTACAGAGAGAGGTTTTAAACCGGAATTTAAGTCTGCTAGCTGTTGATCAGCAATTTTTGTGTCAATTGCTAGTTGAAGCGATATTTGCCCACTTTCTTTTTGAAGTTCCCGCAAATCACGGTCAAACTGGGAACGATCTAGCCCCACCTGGATTAATACCGATTCTTTACCCAGTTGCGATACTTGCTGCTTGAACTGGGCAAGGTCAAGTTCTACTGGGATTGTTAGTGAGGGGAGAAAACCCGCCAGCCCTTTGATTTGTCGGTCGAAGTCCCTAGTGTCTAACTTGGCTTGAAGCGTGAGGTCGGGTACGGTTTCTTGTGACAGCTTCCGTAGGTCATTGTCGAATTGAGAACGATTAAGGGTTAGATCAATACTGACTGAACCTGCAGAAACCATGGAAATGCTAGAGCGCTACGACAATGGCAGGGTTCCCGTTATTTGAGCTTTCAGCCTTTTTAGCTCCTCGTCTACATCTTCTACTTGTATAAGTTCATATTCTAGGCGAGCTTCTGCTTCTAGCTTTTGAGCCTTTATTCTTGCCTCCATCGCCTCCATTTGAGCTTCCACCTTTTTCTCAAATTTTTCAAAATCAAATACGGGTTTTTGTGGAACTAAATGCAACGGATCGCACCAAACCCGAACACGTTGCTTCTGAAAGTCGTATACAACAGTGATGACCTTAAATCTGTGCCAAACGTGGTGAGAACCAGACTCATCTATCGGCAAAACAAGTATTTCGCCGATCCTGGGAAGCCATCTGCAATCAGAAAATTCAGCGGTCATTGTGTCAGCAGTTATTTTGGTCGATGTACTCCAACAAACACTGAGTTTAAAATCTTGGGGGTTGACTGTCTCAAAGGGTTTATGCATTAGGGTTATACGCTCTCGCAACGACTAACAACTCCTTTTTATTGCTTTTCTTGTCGCAATTGGTGCAGCAAGGTTACCTAAAGAAGAGTAAAGCTTTAGCGATCGCGCTCCCACCTGAGTCAACTAGCTTGAATCTCCTCGAATTGTTCTAAAGTTTTTTGAACCCTGCCTTCATTGATCAGCGATTGGCATTCTTTGCTTGCCAAGTAAGCTCGGCGCATATAGGAATGCCCTTCTTTGTATTTTCCAGCTTTAATAAGTTCAACGCCTTGCTTACTAAGCTCTGCTGCTTCTCGTGCCAAGTCGGCAATTTGTTCTTTATCCATCGCTTTGCTCCGCTAATATAAATAAAATCGAGTCGGCTTCTTCAAATCTTGCGATCGCCCTCACCCCCCACCATCATTTTCCACCAACGGTAACGGCTACATTCGTGCAAAGTTCGCGACCTACAATTCCAACGATTACGTCAGGTTCGAGGGTAAAGTCTATCGTTCGATGGGAATGCAAAACCTTGGAACCTACATCAGGATTGCTAATTATCCCGGTGTCAAAAATAAAGCTGTTGACATCAGAAAAGTTCGTGGCGTTAAGAGGAGATGCGGGATATGTGCCCGTACATAGTTAGGCGGTTCCTCAGACACCCCCTCCCTTGTCAACAGTAGTGCTGACATCGGTCAGTGATGCCATCGTCACCGCCGCGCCTTATATCCCGCCACCGATTCTGAAGACAGAATTCAGTGGAGGACTTACGGCGAATAGTTAAAAATTTGCTCTCCAGTTTTTGTACTCGATTACCTTCTCTTGCAGGCGACGCAAAGATCCATCCTCGAATTGCTCCACTTCCATACCGTAAATATGAACGTCTGATACTGAAAATAGAGGATTCTGTTGAACTGAAATACTGCAAAAATCCAGAAATGTCTCGAAACTTGAATACATGAAAGAGTTAGTTGTAACCGGATGATGCTGGACAATCTTGTCGGCCCAGAAAAGCAGGGATGCCGAATAAATTCTCATGATGAAGATAAAAGTACTTTTTCCATAAAGAGTCGGAATTCCCCATTTAAAACCCACATTGACTGCTGATTCTCGGGTAATTTCACAATGAACTCAGTTCCCGTATCCACATCATGTAACTTGGTGAGTCCCTTCGCTTCATCCACCAAACCGAGTTCAAATTGAACCTCATTATCCGCAACTTTTGGCAGCAACAGTAATATGCCATCTCCAATCCATGCCCTCGGCAGGGCGTGCGGTCGGCTGTCTTTGCTGGCTCTGAGTTTATCAAGTGGCGCTAGAGCCAATGCCCATCCAGGCAATAAGTTGTCATTCACTAATGAGAAAAATGCATTGGCAGCAGCAGGAG
>CAZZYE010000572.1:0-5488 GCA_964658145.1 uncultured Stigonema sp. | reverse complement strand
TTACTCCCCACTCCCTACTCCCTAATTAAAATTCTTCTGGATAAGAAATAGTTGGGATTTGGGAAAGGTTTTCTAACCAGGGTGGAGTGGAGGTAGTGCTTTCTTCTGCGGAGGCGATGTACCTGAGTAAGGGTTCGTGCTTCGATTTTAAAAGTTCTTGTAGATTGTCTACTATCTCCTTGAGGGCTTGGGAAAAAGAAGATTTAACTTGTTTGGTTAACTGACTCACGTACTGGATGAGGTGCAATCCTGCGGTAGTAGTAATTTCGTCTCGCAGTCGTAAAACTGCAATCTGGTGATTAAATGGTCTTGGGGGAACAGGAAACTTTTTATCAGGACTCCAGTCAAAGATTTGACCGTTGGAGTGTTTGTCGTCTTTACGTGCTAAGGGAAATAAGGCGTCGGCGTTGATCGGAGCAGCACTAAGTGCCAATCCGCTATGTTGTACGATCAGCTTTTGCCATCTATTAGCAGGATCTACACTTCGTAAAATATTTCTGAATAAGCGAACTTGATTCTTACCAAATTTTTTCTCGATATTTTGTTCTTTATCTGGTAGCAAAATTGTGTTCAGTTTGTCGCGTTCTATTTCCACATCACTAGACAATTTGCTAAACAAGTCTTTGACTGCTTCTATAGTGCGATCGTGAGCGAAACTTTGTATTTCGTGAATGGTTTCTACGAATGCTGGATAAAAATCGTCACTTTTAGTGGGAATGAAGTCGTCAACCTCATCTTCCTCAAAAAAACTTTCACCTTTTGTTAAGGCGATCGTGCCATTTTTGGTTCTGTCAAAGAGCAAAGTCCACTCGCTCCAATCAAAGAAGATTTTATTAGTTAGTTCATCCTTAACCACATCGCTGACTGCTACACCATTGCGGTTTTTCAATATCGGCTGTTTCTCTAAATCTTCTTCAAATTGCCTGTAGGTAGTGACTAGGTTTTCGATCGCCTCCCGTAAGGTGAGAAAAGCTGGACTTTCCACAAACGGTATATATGCTGGTATTTCTTGTAGCAAATTTTTTAGTTGATTCTGCTCTTTACGTACAATCTCCGCAGCCCTTTGAGTGTCTTCTAAAAGTTGTTTCATGCCATGAACAGCTACATGCTCTTTAAGTAATGAGCGTAGCCTGCCAATCCCTCCATCCTCGGCATAGTCACTCAGTTGCTTATGCAGTGTAGTAGAGGTGGGCAACATTTCACTTAATTGCTGCCATTTTTGCCGCAGATCAGATTCTGGTTTGTTTGGTTTGTCCAGTTCTGGCAAAAACTCTGGTGAGCAAACTTGCACCAGCGAGGAAAGTTCTGCTAGTTTATTCAGTCCATAAAGTTGCGACAGCAGGACAATATTCTTTTTTTCTGTGGTCAAATTGCTGGCGCTGGCGATCGTCAGTTTGAGAATACTTAGGCGCTCAAGTAATTCTTCTTCCGACAGCGGTTCTTCCAAAAGTTCGTCAATTGCACGTTCATCACTCCAAGAGAGAGGAAGTTGATTGAAGCGTCCCACACCAACTATAATGCGGTCTTTGAGGTCTTGTCCCTTATCCCGCTCCAGCATACTACGGATTTTAGCAGCAGTGACGCCGCCTGGATATCTGCCGTTAAGCAGCAGTAGGATAGTTTGTACATCTGCTAGTTCCCGCAAAGACAAAAAGCCATCCCTGACGCCAGAATCAGCAGATCCTAATCCCGGAAAGTCTAGGAGAACGAATTCATTTGTTCCCTGTAAAGAAGATAAATCCCAGATTTCCTTTGATATCTTGATTGTGAGATCTATACGGCGAATTAATGAAAAGCTATTTTGCAAGTCTTTAGCTGATGGCTGCGTCAAAGTTTCCCAAGGTTTGGGAGCCGGAGGTAGAAGGTCAAAGTTGAGTTCTAAGATATTCATGGGCGGATCGGCTAGTCTCAGCCCTTTGTAAGCAGTGTTATTATCTATTTGGTAACTTCTGCTACAGATATCTTTTCCATACACTCTATATGTACGAACAAACACTACCAGTTCCCGCAGCAGAGAGCGTAGTTCCAAGCTTTGGGTATGGTTCCAGACTTGCTCACACCATTTGAGGATATCGTTAGCATCAACGATACTTGTAGGATGTAAACTGCTCATGGTAGCAAGTTCTGCTAGAGACACTTCTGCTGCTCTTGCCCGTTTTTGAGCTTCCTCAAGCATAAAGCGCAGGCACTCTTTCACCCCTTCGTGAGAAAGATACTCAACTTTAAAATTACCAACTTTTGTGGTTTGAAAATCTTTTTGTTGAACGAGGTGGATGGCTGTAACGTTGCCTGTGGTAGGGGTTTCACTAACTGGCAAGGCATCAGCGTAGCCAATTAGACTGCCAAGAAGCAAGGTTTTTCCGCTACTGAATTCCCCCATGATGCCGATTTTGACTGGGGAGGATGCAAGCTGCACCATTCTCTGGGCGGACTGCTGAAGACGCTGGATGCTTTCATGGATGCTGCTGGGAACCCACTTTTCCTGAGGAGGTGGGTTTTGTGATACCAACTCAAGACTTTGGAGTATAGATTCCCCGTACTCTTTATAGCGGTGCAATTGTTCTACTGCCATATCGCTTTTCATATATGTTCCTAATTCAGATCCAAGTTAACTTTTCCGGACTTCGGTTACTTGAACAAGCTAGAATGCTTATAACATAGAGGATTTACGGCATTAGCTACAGCTATATCCTGTTTTTTTACTACTAAAAATTAAAGTTTATCAATTTCTACAATTTTTGCCTGACAAATTGCCACACTGATAGAATACCTAGTATCTGCAAGTGGTTGTTCAATTTTTACCAAAAAAGTTTTCGTAATCTAGCAATCCTACTGATATCGGCACCTCACGGGCGGCGCACCACCTGTTATGAATGGAACAAACACCACCACTCCCCATGTTTCTTGACAGCAATAGGACTTACGTATTGACAGAAATAGTAAAAGTCTGCGTCCGGATTTTTCCAGTAGGGGCGCGGAAACAGCGCCCTTACAATGTGGTCAATTCTGTTTAAAAGCGATCGCTCTAAAGTTCAATACGCCTAAATCAAAGATTTAGTAGGGGGCTTGTACTAGGCTGTTGACTTTGTGCATTTTTCGGTAATTTTTGGGAAAATTATTCGTGTTATTTTTTGTTTTGTCTAAAGTGCCTGCTTCAGGCACTTTCATTAGCGATCGCGCTTCTACCCCTTGAACGGTTACATTACGATGCCTTTCTTCGCGTCCTTGGCACGGCAGTCGCCTAGGTCGGGCTAACCCTCCTGCAGCGCTGCCTCGTCTTGGCGGTTCATTAAATAGGTATTCTTCAGGCAGTTCGCGAGTAGCTTTTGTTGGGAAGCATCAGCCACTGATCGAAACCCCAATCAATCGTCCGATACCAAAAGTGATCCCCGCTGCTGCAAAACCAAAGATAACCTGACGAGTTCCAGAGTAGAGAATGCTCCGCCCAATTAACAAGGTAATACCTGCACCAATCAAAAACAACGCCAGACCACTTAGCAGCAGACTGGCATAAATAGCAGGGAATCCCCTTAAAATCGTAAACGGAGCAACCGGGAAGATTGCACCCAGCGAGAACAGAAAGAAAGATGCAAGCGCTGCTGCCCAAGCCGATCCTCCTAATTCTTCGGGATCAATCCCTAACTCCTCACGAGATAAGGTATCCAAAGCAGTTGATTTATTCTGCATCATCCGGGCTGCTAGATTCCGGGCTTGTGCCTCTGGCAGCCCCTTAGCTTCGTAGATCAAAGCCAGTTCTTCTTCTTCCTCCTCTGGCACCTCTTCTATCTCCCGCCGTTCGATGCTGATCTGGCGCTCATAGAGTTCACGAGAACTCTGAACTGACAGCCATTCCCCCAGCGCCATTGAGAAAGCACCTGCCAATAATCCTGCTATACCTGTGACCAATATTGATTTGTTCTCGACGTTAGCCCCTGCTACTCCCATCACTAAACTTAAATTTGAAAGCAGCCCATCGTTGGCATCAAGGACTGCTGCCCGTAGAGTATTGCCGCCCGCAGTCCGGTGGCGTCCCTCGATTTGAGCGATCGTCCCACCCTCGATTCCAGTATTTGTTGAACTAGTAATGGCTTGTAACAGCCGTGCATGGGAGCGTTCCTCAACCGGAAGCTTTGTATTGTGAGCATCGACCTGCATATCATATGTATGGCTATCCACCTGCTCCATTGCGTTCACTGTCGGCAGCACAAACTGAGGACCAAACCAAGTCGCCAACCTCGCCAACATCTGAGTTCGCCAGCCTATCCTGCGCCTTGGCATGCGATATCCTGTATTCAGCAGCTTTTCTTCCCAGAATTGGGCATGGTCTTCTTCAGTTAATGCCAGTTTGCGGTAGACAAGAGCTAGGGCTGGTTGCTTTTCGGCTTTTGCCAGGGTGCGATAGAGAAAGGAACTTTCAACTTCGTCTTGCCAGTTTTCCAAATAACGATCAATATCAGCTTTAGTTGCCATAGTTTAAGCTTTTAGGATTTACGCATTGACAGAAAACTAACTATGTGAATTCAAGCCCACTTTCTATTTTAAGTGTTCCATGATGAAGTCGCGAGCTACCTGAAGATCGACTCAACATTAGGTATTATCTACCTTTCACTACCCCGAATCATTAGCGATCGCACCTTAAATTTTGCACATAAGTATTAGATACACACATCACAATATTTGTCAATGTTAAGTCCTACAAGCGTCTTTGTCGCTGGGGAGTATTTTGCTGCCGCTATACTATAATTATCGATTACTGGCAATTCGTCATGGTCATGCTGCAACTTCGGCAAATTGTCGTTTATCCTGGGCAACGAATTCAGCTTCAATTCGTGAATTGGAGTGAATTTGAAGCGATTCTCGATGAACTTGGCGATAAACGTGCGAGTCGTCTTGCTTACAGTGATGGGATTTTGGAAATTCGGATGCCCCTGCCAGAACACGAAGTTGATAACGAGCTGATCGGCGATATGGTAAAAATTATATTGGAGGAGCTTGATATTAGTAACGAATGTTTTGGCTCAACAACTTTCAAGCGTAAAGATATGGCAAAGGGAATTGAACCCGATCAATGCTTCTATATCGAAAATTATGCGCTCATGATTGGGAAGCGGCGAGTTGATTTGACGATTGATCCCCCGCCAGATCTAGCGATTGAAGTTGATGTTACCTCTAAAACTGGATTGGATGCGTATCAAGCATTAGGCGTTCGAGAATTGTGGCGCTTCGAGGAAGGACAACTGCGAATCAGTTGTTTGCAAAATGGACAATATCAGGATTCAGCTACTAGTCCTCACTTTCCTGATTTTCCCATCATTGAACTAGTGTCTCAGTTTCTTGAACGCGCTCAAATCGAAGGGCGAAGCCAAACTCTGAAAGCTTTTCGTCACAAAGTCCAAGCATTAATCCGGGGAAAACGTTAGTATCAGGCTAATGCCAATACGGTTCAGTTAAGGCTGATCGGTAGGAATTTTAGGTTGTGTAGAGACGC
>CAZZYE010000571.1:0-5500 GCA_964658145.1 uncultured Stigonema sp. | reverse complement strand
TGCTCAAAAGCAGTATTATTGGGCAACATTATCTGCCAGTCTTTCAAGGTTTGCACATCAACTACAGAGTTAAGAAATGCTCCATCAAGCAGGTGCCCTCCAGAAGAGCGATCGCTTGTAATGAAATGAAGGTGATAGCCTGCTACGTTCACATCCTTGAGGTATTGCGGCAGTCGAAATCCCACTAATGTGCCTTGTACATTTTGCAATTCAAAAACAATCTGCTGCTGACTAACCACGTCATTTAACGGGCTATAAGGCGGTGTTTGTTTGGGGACACTCCTCACTTTCAAAGAGGGAAAGGTTCCTTGCAAGCGAATTGCATAGGGCAAGTTCTTAGTTGGCAACTGTTTGTCGATTTGAGAAAGCAATTCCTGATAAGTCATTTGTCCAGTCAAACGAAGCGATCGCTCTCTACGAAAAAATGTAACAGCAGAAAATGGTGTTTTAGAATTATCTGTAACGGGATAGGCAACACCATCCGTTTTGATTTGATAAAACTTGCCATCGAGAATAACCATCTCTCCATCTAATCCCTCAAGAGTTCCCAGCCCAAAGTCTCCATGAGGTTTAAGCTCAGCTAATGTTGCGGCTCCCTCAAACACGCCAACGTTTAAGGCGGACAAGGTAGAAACCTGAAATCCTGTGTGACGCTGGAGAAATTGTTGAGAATAGGCAGGTAACACACTTACTGCAAGGGCAATCAGGCATACCGCAATCCATAAATTCCGTTTTAGCTTCATTATCTTCTCCTGGTACAAGATAAAACCTTGAAATAAAGTATATGAGGGTATGACATGAAAGTTAGAATGCAGATAGGATATGCTTCATAGCTCTCTGACCTTGTAAATAATACTCCAACTTATTAGGACTAAATCTGATTAACTGTAGAACTTACGCATTGACAAAATTCTGCTTTTATGGTAATTGCCATAGGAGATAGAAATCACCTCAATGTACTAGGGTTTTGAACTAGCGAGGACATAAGCCGGACTTCTATTTCTTATATAGGTGTAAGGGAAATCAACTTATTCACTGGCTTTCGATAGAACGTGGATTATAGCAGTCCTATTTGGTTTATGAACAAGGGGGACAAGGAAGACAAGGGAGAGGTGTTCACAAATCATTTAGGATTGCTATAGCGGTTCTCGTTTGAGTACAGTACACGAGGATCTCTCTCCATCGTCGTTAGCAACAGAATGCGATCGCCTACCCTCAACCCTCTGTTTTTAGGCTTATAATGCCTCGCCTCAAACCTCTTCATGACTGCTATGGCGTTTTCTGTTGTTAAATTATTTAACTAGATTTACGAACTTCTACGGTAGCAGTTATCGAAAATGACTGAATAAGCTGGTATAGAGTTTTACTGTCAAAAATAAAAACAATGATACACGACCTATACAAGCTTGCTAAAGTTGCTCGCTTAACTCATACACTGTTAGATGATGTGGTGTATAACGGCAAAGAGTATCTAGGTGAAGTATTTATTCAAGATAGCTATGATTGTTTATGGAAAGTCAAAGTTCGCTATACAGGAAATCGCAAACGTTACCTTAAAATTAGTTCTCAATCTGGTGCATCGCGTAAGATAAGGGCATCGGCTGACAACTATAAACCAGGTGAGTACTTACAAATTACACCATTAGAGTGGGAAAACTTTTACCGACTAGCCAATAATGAGCAAGAAGTTTACAGATGTGTTCAAAGTAGCTTGGATAGGTTGGTGAGATAAAGTTGGGACTTGTCTTGGTATAGCAGTGGAGAAATTTTGGTTGCTAAATGTAGCTAGGCGTCACCGCACCAAAACGGTAAAATTGTACGCTTAAACTGGAAGCTTTCCAGTTTAAGCATTTCAGGTATAATTAATTTCCTTCACCCACAAAGGGATATGAAGGATTGCTGGTGTTTATGCTATTTCGGTTAAGTAGGTAGGCACAAATACACTGAAAATAGGGCGGGCAGGATGCCCACCCCACAATCTTAGTTGCTTTTGTTATGGGGGAGTACCTCGTGGCAGGAAGCAGTTCTTATAAGTGAAACTCTCCAAAAAAAACTGCGGTAGGGTTTCCCAAGCTACAGGCGGGCGCCCTTACATCTCGCCCGCCTGATCTTTAAGAACAAATATTTTAGAGTTCTTTATGTCTGTGTCTCTAATTTCACACTTCTGTAGAGTTGAACCAGAGGTAAACCTCTTTTTGGGATACTACTGAAGAAAAGTTGCCTGAACTCGTCAGATCTATATGAAAAAAATAAACTTAAGACTCCAATTATTGTTGATATCAACACCAGCTTGAGGGGAATACCTATCAAGATGAAGACCAATGTTAAAAGTGCAAATATAATAGTGCCAATATTACAAAATGTTTGCACTTTTTCTAGAAAAATCACAGAGTTGCGACAACTAGGACAATGCTTTGTATGTCTGTGCCATCGGTCGTATAGTTGTTGATCATTCAATTCTTTTACATTTTCTTCTACACACCCTGACCATGAAGGACTACCTCCAGCAAATTCGTCTAGCCATTTTCTGAAAGTGATGATGCCCACGTCAGAGGGGGAAGGCATAAAGTATGCCCTTTGCCATTTCTTTTCTAATGATAACTGATTCACTTCTTGGGAGTGCATAGCCGATAAATCTTGGTCACTCAGCTTGTATGTGGATAAGTGCTGTAACCCAGTTCGCAAATCCTTTGGCAGAATCTCAAACAAAAAGTTCCTTTGAACCAAACTACCATCAGAAATAAACTTGCCTATGTACCTACAGTGACCTGGTCGCGTCGGAACAAAGTACAACTGAAATATGTTAGCTTTCCCGTTGGGATAACGGTATATCGTAGTATTGCTGCTGGGTGGAGTAAATCTCCGCGTAGCCTCCATATCTTTGTTGAAGAGATTGTAGCCTGCATGCTTGAGGGTAAAACCCCCATTCGCAGACATTTCTCCCACAGCTTCAAAATTCTGCATAGGCACCGCTGTCTTAGGTGAAAAATAGCCTATTCCCTCATGAAGAAATTCGGCATGAGAGGGATCGAAAGTACTTTCAACGGACACCGTGTAACCAACAGGGACTTCTGTCATATGCCAGTCTGTAGAAGATATGTCAAGTTCGCACTCAGGTATGGTAGCCGGATGCTTTGAGTTACAATCCTCAAAGGCTGTTGCACTATCATCTGGCCATACCCAAAGTAGTTCTTGGGTTACCTGTGTGGGATATGTGGTAACTCGAGATCTTAAACTGTCACAAGCAGTATCCTCCGCCTCGCTACCAGTCAGCATCGGAATTTTGGTGCATTTTCCTTCGCCGTTAAAACACCATCCGTGATGTCTACACATCAGGTTTCCGTCTTCATTGATGCTTCCCATAGACAGCCGCGCCAGCTTATGAGGACAAACATCATCCATCACTATCCACTTTTGGTTTTCGTCTCTCCAAATCACCAGCTTTTTGCCCAGAAGTGTGACAGGAGTGGGACGAGAGGGATACAGGTAATTTAATGGACTAATTGGATACCACTGCTTAGTCCATGAAAGCTGAGTTTCCATCAGAAGAATTACGAACCTCTTTATCAAACATTATCGTGCAAACAGCCTTTGCGGTTGTGGCATCACCTATTTCAAGTGTAAGGGTTTTACTGGCTACTTTGGATAGGCGTGACAGCTTGGCTATGTTTGCCCTATCATAGTTTATAACGCCTGAAATGCTTAGCATATGTAAATTTTAGCAGTTTTTGAATCCGATTTTTTCAGAGTTTGTGAGAAATCGGGGAATAATTATCCAGTTATTTGCACCTTGACAGGGCTACTGCCTACCCCTGATTATTGAGCCAATGTCTATTTTTTATGGTACAAAAGAATGCAAATCTCTTACAATCTCAACTTTGTTGCGCTCTCAGTCCTTGTGGCAATAATTGGTTCCTATGCTGTACTGGGTTTTTTCCCTTCGTTTACCCAACAAGAAAATGATGCTCAATTTAGGGCATTAACCATGGGCATATTGATGGGTCTTGCGATCTGGACAATGCACTTTATAGGGATGAAAGCTTTCACAACAACAGTAGAAGTAAATTATGACATTTTCATCACTATTTTATCGATTTTACCGGCGGGACTTGGAGCAGGCGTAGCATTTTCTCTGCTCATTTCCAAAATAATGAAGCGTCCTTCTAAAAAGCGTTTATTAATAAGTTCTTTAATTCTGGCGATCAGCATATCGGTGATGCATTATACAGGAATGGCAGCAATGATGATGCCTGCAAGAATTAGCTATAATTATTTTCTAGTTATATTATCTATCGTCATTGCATTTTTGGCATCATATCTATCACTGAGATATTTTATTGATTTAAACTTTTTACGCCAAAGTCGCATAGAAAAAGACGGAAAAATTTTTCCAGCAATATTAATGGGTTTCACAATTTCATTGATGCACTATACAGGAATGATCGCTACAAATTTTATCCCTGACTCTACAGTCAGTAATAGTGGAGAACTATTACTTAACGAATACTATACATATGCTCTAGCATTTTATTGTGCATTTATGCTGATTTTGACTTCACTAATTGTTTCAGTCACGGTAAATAAGTTAAATTAAGTAAAACTTGGGTGCATCTTTGATAAATCTTGCTTACCACCGCTTCTAAAAATCTACCCAGACCTCACCACTTGTGGAAAAATATGGACAGAACAAAAACTCTGCGGTATAAGTTTTCAGCAATGTTAATACTGCCGCTACCATCAATGGTTTATTGAGAATTCTATCCCTTAATCCTAGTTGACGATAGTAGTTTTCTTGTGCGGTGATGGCTGGTGTTAGTAATGCGGATAGTTGATGAGCAATTACTTCATCTTCCACCATTGGTATGCAGGGTTTTTTTGGCGTGGTCTCTGGCGCGTTTTTCGACTGGTACTCACGGTTCAGAAGCGATCGCTCAACTACTTGTCTCTAATTGAATTTCACATGATTTTTCATCAGTGCAAATATTACCCGATGATTTATGAAAATGAGCGATTTATTTCTTTGGACGTATTGACAAAATATACCTGATTTTAACTTCTTACCAATGCCTTCAACTGAACAAAAAGCCTGCGCAGTCTCTTCTCTATTTTCAGTACAAATGTACTATAATGGAGGAGTAGCGAAAAGCAAAGCCTGGTTAAGTGCATAACCTCTCTGTGACAGCCTTCTGGAGGATTGATTCCTATGATTAAGCACTACATTCTCAGCCTCAATCCGACTGCTAAGCACGAATGGGATCGGTGTATCTTACGTGACCCACTGACTGCTAAACGCCCAGACCTTGCCAAAATAATTGCCGAGGCGGTTGGTGCTGATACAGGCAGTTATTTGGTAAGTGTGAATATCGAAGTTCAAGTGTTAGAGCAAGCTGCGGTGCCTCACGCCGAACAACTATCGCTCAATATTCCAGAGGTGACTAGAGAACCTCTACTGCGGGAAGCGGCTTAGTTGCTAATTGTTCATTGCTAATTGCTAATTGCT
>CAZZYE010000570.1:0-5502 GCA_964658145.1 uncultured Stigonema sp. | reverse complement strand
GGTTAAATGTCGAAAATCGGGCATGATTTTCCAGGTTTTTGCTTCACCTTGAAAGGGCTAATCCTAGTATTAACCAACTAAGATAACAACAGTTTATCTACAAGTTAAAATAAGTTAAAACCCCTGTCTATTTGAGGCAACAAATAGACAGGGGTACTTTTATCGCATAAAAGGAAAAGGGAAGAGTTTTTCAGCGTTCTAAGTGCGAATATCAGTCGGGTAGACCACAATATAACCGTGGGGGCGGGGTTCCCCCGCCCCTACAATGTGGTCAATGCAATGGAAAACTGCTGTAAGAGCAAGAACATTGCCGACCTACTTAAAATTTTCCCTAGCTAAACAGTGAACTAGCAGTTCTTGGTCCAACTACTCCATCGGCTGGATATATGCCCACGCTTCTCTGGTATCTTCTGACTGCATCAGCAGTTCTGTAATCATAGTTTCCGGTAGCGCGAATACCTAACCTTCTTTGCAGCTGGGCAACAAGCCGACCGCGATCGCCAATGGTTAGAGAAACCTGACCACCAACGCCAGGACCGGAAATATTCCCAGTACCTGGTGTGTTACCAATCCATTTGGCTGCAACGTAATAACCGTTAGACAGCTGTGCAAAACCGTTTCTGTATCCTACAACCCGTGGAAGCAATGCACCATTACGGTATTGGTTAACAACGGGTGCGCTGAGGCTAGCATCACTACGGACAACTAGAGGACTGCCGTTTGTACTGACAAAGTACCTACTACCCGGACCATAGTATGTTGCTGAAGCTACTTGGGTTTGGGCGAGAATTCCAGCCAATGCACCAATACTAGCAAAAGTCAACCATGCAGATTTAAAATGTTTTTTCCAACTGAATTTCAATTTAATCTCAGGGAGGCTAAATTCGGTATCTGGATTTGCCTCTGTATTGGCAAGAACCATGTGCGAGTAAGCAAGATATTCCATCATGACCTCCGATATGCATATAGTTTGGGTAATTCCAGAGAACTTCTTCGCGAGTCTCTGAACTTTGTCTAAGTATATTTTAGACTACGCATCATCGTAAATCATTTTTAGTTACAGATGAATTAAGAAAGATTAAATTTGAGCGCAAGTTTCCGGGTAAGGGACTTGCAAATAAAAAATATCCCATAAGTAGGGTGCGTTAGGTGGAACACCGTAACGCACCATCTTCTATCAAAGTGCCGTACTCTCGATTGATCACATTGTAGGGCGCGGGGACCGCGCCCCTACGGTTATATTGTGGTTTACCCGACGAAGGTGCTTTAAGTTAGGTAATGCTGAAACTCTATCCAACCTACGTCGTGGAAAAAATTAATTTGTAGTGGAAAAACTGTCAGAACGAATAGGACTACCATTTCGCCAAACTTCTACTTTATCAGGGCTAACGAAGTAAGAAAAGCTACCGTTATCTGCCCGATATCGACCAATGCCAATCTTCCTAGCAGGAAGTCGTACAGGCTGGTCTGGGTTTTGCTTTAATTGCCCAATATAAAAGAACTGACCGTTTTCCTGGCAGACTTTCACACGAGAGGTTACCGTCTCACCTTCAATTACTATTGCACCACTGCATCCAGTATTAACCATTGCAGATTCAACAGGTATGGGAATTGATTTTGATGAGGTTTGCAGTGTTGTTACTGGTGGTGATATTGTGCGAGTAGGTTCAACAGGTATGGGAATTGCTGGCGATCGCCTTTGCTGCGCTCCTGAGCTACTGTTGGTAATGGTTGCTATTCGCTGTGATGGGATCTTGCCTGCAACTAAAGGTGGTAACACAGGAATCGGGTCAACTACAGATACCATATCATGGGGATGAACTTCAAAATGTAAGTGAGGTCCAGAACTGTTACCTGTAGTTCCCATCTCGGCAATCACTTGACCTTGACTAATCTGTTGACCATTTTTTACCAAAAGACGGCGATTGTGACCGTAAACCGTGAAACTACCATTAGGATGATGTATCCTGATCGCATTACCTAATCCCCAATCATCCCAACCAGATTTAACTACTTGACCAGATGCGGCGGCAGCAATCGGGGTTCCTGGGGGTCCGGCGATATCAATTCCTATATGACGATTTTTATTAAAGCCTTGAGAAATAATCCCTTGACTGGGCCACATTAAGCTAGATGAAGCATTGGGCGATCGCTCATTCAATGATTTGTCTGCTGTCTGAGTCAAAGCGGAGGTATGTGTACCTACGACAGCAGTGAAGGAAACTAACCCCATCAAGCCATAAGTACAGAATTCAGAAAAGGCGACTTTTGTCATTCGTTCCAAGCCTATCAAATGGTTTAGAAAGCTTCTGATTATTTGCTGTAACAACCTTAATTCAGTATCGTCACGATAATAAATATACAAACAAACTACGCATGAGCGACTTTGCCTCTGGTAAAGAATATAGCTAGAATTATATTTGCCAGCAGGTAAATCGCCAACAAAAAGCTGTAGAGATGTTACATGTAACGTCTCCGGCACGGCTCTCTTCAACTTTGAATCGCCTAGAATGGAGTTACCTTTGGATCAAAAGCTGGCATAGTTTCACGGATAATCGACCACCAGTCAGCAGGGACAGATGGTGCTTGCTATGCAGCCGGATCTGAATAATCGCCAGAATAAATGGGCATGACCAAGGTTCCTGATGGTGCGATCGCATCCATCAGTATGTTGTATACGCTGCTCTTGACGGAGATATGATTCGTGACCTGATGGTGCAGATTGTGACACCTTTGGGTGCGGAATGTGGGATACAAGTTTTTCTAGCAGAGCGTAATGCACCACCAATACAAGTCAATTGGTGCGTTACGGCGAGGCGCCTAACGCACCCTACTCAATGCTTTTACTTACTAGTAACAACTGGGTTTAACACTACCTCAGGCTGTTGTTGCTCCTCCTCATCGGGCAATCCATGAATCGAACGATACAACTTCACGTACTGCTTGGCAGATTGATCCCAACTGAAGTCTTGAGTCATACCGCGTTGCTGTAGTGCTTGCCATTGGGGTTTGTAGTGGAAGCCTTCGGAAGCGCGAACCAGACAGGTAAACAAATCTAGTGGTTCATAGCGGTCAAAGCAATAACCAGTACCTGAGTGTGTTATGGGGTCATGATGCGATACAGTGTCAACTAATCCCCCTGTACGACGGACAATTGGCACACAGCCGTAACGCAAAGCTAACATTTGGCTAATACCGCAGGGTTCAAAACGGCTAGGCATGAGGAAGGCATCAGACCCGGCGTAGATGCGGCGAGAGAGGGCATCGTTATAGAGTAAGTAAGTCGCTATGCGTCCGGGATAGCGGGAAGCCATCTGCCACATTTGACTTTCGTAATAGCGATCGCCTGTTCCCAGCAGCACAAACTGTGAATCTGTATACGCCATAAAGCGATCCAGCATCTGTAACACCAAATCAATGCCTTTTTGTTCCACCAACCGTGTCACCATTCCAATCAAAAAGGTATTGCCGTTAACTTCTAACCCCAATTCTTCCTGCAAAGCAATTTTGTTAGCTTTGCGTTTTTCTAAAGTGTCGGCGGTAAAGTTTTGGTTGATGTATTTATCGGTGGCTGGATCGTAAGCCTCGGTATCGATGCCATTGATAATGCCTGATAATTTGCCGCTGATAAAAGATAGCAAACCTTCTAGCTGTTCGCCGTAAGCAGGCGTCTTAATTTGCTCAGCATACGTGGGGGAAACTGTATTCACCTTGTCAGCAAACTGCACAGCCGCTGCCATCGTATTGTGTCCTTGCATATACCAAGGACACCAAGTAATTTTCTCTAAATACCAACGCCACGGTCCTTGATAAGCCAGGTTATGAATAGTAAAAACGCTGCTGATATCAGGAGATTGGTGCATCCATACAGGAATCATACCTGTGTGCCAATCATGACAATGAACAATTTCTGGCTTCCAATAATTCCAGCAAAACTCAGCTGCACCATTGGCAAACAACGTAAACCGCCAGAATTCATCCTCACCAGAGTAAATGCGCCTCGGCGCAAAAGCCGGATGTGAAAATAGGTACAAGGGAACATCAGTACCAGGCAGAACTGCTTCGTAAACTGCAAAGTTTTGGAACATGGCAGACCCCCGCCAAACAGGTTCAGTGGGAATTTCCATTTTGTCTGGCAGGAAGCCGTAATAAGGTATAAATATCCGCACATCATGCCCCATTTCTCTCAAGATTTTGGGCAGTGCTCCGACTACATCTCCCATTCCTCCTACTTTCGCAATGGGAGCTGCCTCTGCTGCAACAAATAGAATCTGCATGGTATTTTTTATTTTCCGATTCTTTATATGTTTAAAATTATACCGACTCGTGGATGCCCAGCACTAATGTAACGGTGGGCAGTGCCCACCCTACTAATCTAACCACATCTGCTCGCCGCCAAACAGTTCATGAACCTCGTTGGATCACAGCAAATATTTCCTCTAAAATTTCCTGTGCTCCTTGTTTTCGCATGCGATGTGCTAGTTCAGTCCCTAGCTGTTCCGCATGAGTAGCAGTACCGACAACTGTATCTTTTACCATTTTGTTACCATCTACACTGGCAACTATACCTGTCAACGTTAGATCGTTACCATTTATTTCAGTATTTACACCGATAGGTACTTGACAACCACCTTCTAAATCGCGTAAGAAAGCTCGTTCTGCTAAACAGCGATCGCGTGTTTGTGGATGTTCAATACCTTTCAGTAGAGAGATCACTTCTGGATCGTCAGCACGGCATTCAATCCCCAATGCTCCTTGCCCAACAGCATGGAGAGAAACTTCTTTTGGTAGAATTTGATGAATGCGCGCACCCATACCCAATCTTTGTAACCCTGCTACTGCCAAAATCAGCGCATCATATTCACCCGCATCTAGCTTTGCCATGCGCGTGTTCAAGTTTCCCCGCACATCTTTAAAAGCGAGGTGGGGGAAGTGATGCCGCAATTGTGCGAGTCGTCGCAGGGAAGATGTACCGATTACAGCACCTTCAGGCAGTGTATCAATTTGCCGATCTTTGTGTTTTTCATGGACTACCAGGGCATCGGCTGGGTTTTCCCGTTCTGTAATTGCTGCTAGCATTAACCCTTCTGGCAAGTGAGTAGGCAGATCCTTGAGAGAGTGAACGGCAAAGTCAATCTCTTTGTTGAGCATTCCCACTTCGAGTTCTTTGGTGAATAACCCCTTATCACCAATCTTAGCTAGTGCCACATCTAGGATTTTGTCACCTTGGGTAGACATGGTATGAACTTCAAAACAGATATCAGGAAAGCGTTTGTTGAGTTGCTCTTGTACCCAGTAAGTTTGAACCAGAGCAAGTTGGCTTTTACGGGTACCAATGCGAATTGTACGTGGCGGACTGGAAACAACTGATGTCATAAAGCGATATATCAAGCCTGGGGATAATTTCACTCTGATCTAGACTACCGCAGTGCGATACCCATCAGCCTTGCAATTGCCTGATTCTAGTTAAGCTTATTATTTCTTTATCTTTATTATTATATT
>CAZZYE010000569.1:5051-5515 GCA_964658145.1 uncultured Stigonema sp. | reverse complement strand
CAATTTCTGCGATGATGGGCATTGCTCGACTGGCAATTTGTACAGAAGTTTCTCCCCCTGTTGGTGGGTTCCAAGCCGGTTCAGCTAACCAGCGGACATAGTCATCTCCATAGTGCTGTTGGACCTCTTCGAGTGTTTTACCCTCCCACTCACCATACCTAATTTCCTTTAGCCCATCTCGCAGTTGCATTTCTATCCCTAAAGCATCACATAAGGGCTTTGCTGTAGCGATAGTGCGTTTCATAGGACTGACATAGACTGCTGCCCAAGGTAAGGAATGATAGGTATCCGCAAACCCCTTTGCCATCTGAGTGCCTTCTGATGTCAAGTCTGGATCTAGGTCACCGCAGTAGCCTCCTGTCCGGCTATAAGTTGTTTCCCCATGCCTGAGAAAATAGAGCTTTAAACTCATAAAGCGATCCTTTTGATTGAATGTAATTTGGTCTGCTAATAGCTAATGGCTA
>CAZZYE010000569.1:0-5041 GCA_964658145.1 uncultured Stigonema sp. | reverse complement strand
AGCGATTAACAACTAAGTAATAACAGTTGGCTTTTCCATGCCAGTAAAGTGATGAATCTGGGCGATCTCATCGCTTAAGGTAATCAAAGTTGCCAACGCTTGTTGTGGATCTTGGTCATGCTTTGCGGGTTCTGGCTCGTAGCTTTCGACGTAGAGTCTTAAGGTAGCACCTTGAGTACCCGTACCAGAAAGTCGAAACACTATGCGAGAGCCATCGGTAAAACCAATGCGAACGCCCTGCTTCTGACTGACACTGCCATCAACAGGGTCGGTGTAACTGAAGTCATCGCTGTATTCGACTTGGTACTGACCGAACTGCTTTCCTTTCAAAGTCGGTAATAATGAGCGGAGATTTGCCATCAGGTTGTTGGCACGCTCTGTCTCTACTTCTTCATAGTCATGACGAGAGTAGTAATTGCGTCCATAGGTCTTCCAGTGTTCCCGCACAATCTGCTCGACAGATTGCTGCTTGACAGCTATAATATTCAGCCAGAACAAAACTGCCCATAGCCCATCTTTTTCGCGGATATGATTAGAACCAGTGCCAAAGCTTTCTTCGCCACAAAGAGTTGCTTTGTTTGCATCTAAGAGGTTACCAAAGAACTTCCAGCCTGTAGGAGTTTCATAGCAGTCAATGCCAATGTTCGCCGCCACCCGATCCACTGCTTGACTTGTAGGCATCGATCGCGCTACCCCCGCCAAACCAGAACTATATCCTGGTACAATATTCGCGTTGGCAGCTATTACTGCTAGACTATCGCTAGGAGTAACGAAAAATTTGCGACCCAGAATCATGTTGCGATCGCCATCGCCATCAGAAGCCGCCCCAAAATCCGGTGCGTCTTCACCATAGAGGATGTCAACGAGTTCGTGGGCATAAACTAGATTCGGATCGGGATGCCCTCCACCGAAATCCTCTAGAGGCACACCGTTAATCACAGTTCCTGCTGGTGCACCCAACCGCTGCTCAAATATGACATGGGCATAAGGTCCAGTTACCGCATGTAAGGGATCCATGCACATGCGAAACGAACCGGAAGTGAGGAGCTGATGAATGCGATCAAAATCAAACAGCGATTCCATTAACTGAGCATAGTCTGCCACGGAATCAATAACTTCAACAGTCATCGAACCGACCTGAGAACTTCCCAGTTGGTCTAAATTCACATCAGCCGCATCAAGTATTCGGTAGGCTGCGATCGTTTTAGTACGGGCATAGATTGCCTCTGTCACCTTCTCCGGCGCAGGTCCGCCATTACTGATGTTGTATTTAATACCAAAATCACCTTCTGGACCCCCTTGATTATGGCTGGCAGAAAGGATAATGCCACCAAAGGCTTGGTTCTTGCGAATGACACAGGAGGCAGCTGGAGTCGATAAAATGCCGCCCTGACCCACCAGCACCCTACCAAATCCATTAGCGGCTGCCATTTTTAAGATGGTCTGGGTGGCGTGACGATTGTAGTAACGACCGTCACCACCAACAACTAAGGTTTGTCCCTGATAGCCCTCCAAACTATCAAATATAGACTGGACAAAGTTTTCCAGGTAATGAAGCTTCTGAAAGACTGTTACCCGCTTGCGGAGTCCGGAGGTGCCGGGCTTTTGGTCAGTAAAAGGTTGTGTGGCTACGGTTTTTATGTTCATAAAGATATTTAGAAACGCAAGTTCCTGCCTCTGTCAAGCTCAAATACGAAGCTTTACCATACATAGGTCGTAAGTTCAAGCAGCTATACCTGCTTCTACACCTAGCTTGGTAGTAGGCATTAATATCCACCATAGAATCGAAGGGCAATTTTGTGGAGTGCCATCAGTACTCCCCTGTGATGATTTTTCTGGAAATCTGAAGGAAAAGTAAGCAACGGATGACATAACGGATGTAACGGATTCCGCCAACGGTGGGACTAACACATAAAGCATCCGCTACATCCCGTACATTCACCGTTCCCAGAATCATCTGTCAAATCTGCCAGTTCTACCAACAAAGCGATATTTCTTTTAATTTCGATGACATAACGGATTCCGCCAACGGTGGGACTAACACATAAAGCATCCGCTACATCCCGTACATTCACCGTTCCCAGAATCATCTGTCAAATCTGCCAGTTCTACCAACAAACCCATATTTCTTTTAATTTCTTTTAGATCTGATAAAAACGAGAACTATCTACAAAGAAACTCCGCTTAGCAAAAATTTACTATTTTATAGTTAATCTAAAATTAAGAGCAGTTTAATTAATATTAAATTAAGCGAAAATAATAAATTAGTAGGGTGGGCACTGCCCACCTTCTTAGGAATTTTGTGGACTATATTAGATTTACTTTCTAGAAATTGGTGGGCAGTGCCCACCCTACATTAGATTTACTTTCTAGTATTTTACAAATACCTGATCAAATGGTATTATAGTAAATTTAAATAGTCAATAATTGTAGATCTTTTAATAGAAGCAAAATAGACTTTTTAAGGATTATTTATCATGGCTAAGAACAAGAAAAGCGAATCAAAAATTAATCTGAGCGACCCGCAGTATTATTTCAATCGAGAGCTGAGTTGGCTGGAGTTTAATAACCGGGTGCTACACGAAGCAATGGATTCGCGAACGCCACTTCTGGAACGTTTGAAATTTCTAGCGATTTTTAGCTCCAATCTAGATGAATTTTTCATGGTGCGAGTTTCAGCGTTGAGAGAACTCAAAGAAGCACAGGTCAATCAGTTATCGCCGGATGGGCGCACACCCCAAGAACAGTTAGATGCGGTCTTTTCCTTCCTCCGTCCGATGGTGAAAGAGCAGCATCGTCACTTTGAGCAAGAACTGCGCCCTCAGTTAACTAAACACGGCGTTCATCTCCTCAACTACACCGATTTAAGCCAAGAGCAGCGCTTCTATTTACAACACTACTTTGAAAAGCGTGTCTTTCCCGTCCTGACACCATTAGCTGTTGATCCAGGGCATCCGTTTCCCCGCATTTCCAACCAAAGCTTAAATGTGGCAGTGATAGTCAAAGACCCTGAAACTAAAGCAGAACGTTTTGCCAGGGTGAAAGTGCCTAACATTTTGCCGCGATTTATTGCCTTCCCTAAAGAGTTGCAGCATAACAGCCACGATCCAAGTATTTGGAGTGGCGTACCTTTGGAACAAGTGATTGCTCATAATCTAGAGTTGTTGTTCCCTGGAATGAAAATTCAGGAGTACCACTTCTTCCGGATTACCCGCGATGCTGATTTTCCAGTGCAGGAGGATGAAGCTGATGACCTCCTGGAGGCGATTGAACAGGAAGTCCGCAAACGTCGGATCGATGGTTTTGTGGTACGTCTAGAAATTCAATCGAGTACCTCCAACTTAATCAGAGATATGCTGATGCAAGAACTGGAGTTGACACACACAGATGTTTATGAGGTGGAAGGGTTACTGAACTTGGGAAATTTAATGTCTTTGATGGCATTACCGCTTCCTGAACTAAAAGATCGACCTTGGACTCCTGTGATTCCTCGCCGCTTGAAATCAGTCAATGAGCGTGACATCGAGAAGGCTTTACTGAAGATAGAGGATGAAAAAAACTTTTTCTCGGTCATTCGCCAAGCTGACTTGATGGTACATCATCCTTACTTCTCCTTCACAGCATCAGTGGAGCAGTTCATTACCCAAGCTGCAGTTGACCCGGATGTACTTGCCCTTAAAATGACACTGTATCGTACTTCCAGCGACTCACCCATTGTCCAAGCTTTGATGAGGGCGGCAGAGAATGGGAAGCAAGTTGTGGCGCTGGTGGAGTTGAAAGCCCGCTTTGACGAAGAAAATAATATAAACTGGGCACACAAGTTAGAAAATGCTGGTGTACATGTAGTCTATGGCATGGTGGGTCTGAAAACTCATACCAAAATCGTATTGGTGGTACGCCAAGAAGGCGAACACATTCGCCGCTATGTCCACATTGGTACGGGTAACTACAATCCCAAAACTGCCAAACTTTACACTGACATTGGGCTGTTTAGTTGCCGAGAAGATTTGGGATCTGATTTAACAGATTTGTTTAACTACCTGACAGGGTTCTCTCGAAAGCACTCCTACCGCAAGCTGTTAGTAGCACCAGTAAATCTGCGCGATCGCATGGTGTCTTTGATCCGACGTGAGATAGAACACTGCCAAAACGGCAATGGTCGCATTACTGCCAAAATGAATTCCCTGGTTGACCCACAAATCATTGCTACTTTGTATGAAGCATCTCAAGCTGGGGTACAGATTGACCTCATTGTGCGGGGTGTTTGTTGTTTGCGTCCTGGAATTGAAGGAGTGAGTGAGAATATCCGGGTAATCAGCATAATCGGGCGTTACTTGGAACACTCTCGTATCTTCCACTTCCACAACAATGGACAAGAGGAGGTGTTTATCGGTAGCGCCGACTGGATGCATCGCAACCTAGATCTACGAGTGGAAGCAGTTACCCCTGTAGAAGACCCAGATATTGCCAAAGACCTAAAAGAAATCTTGAATATTATGCTGGCAGATAACCGTCAAGCTTGGGATTTGCACTCAGATGGTCATTATGTCCAGCGCCGTCCTGGTCCTGATGAAGCAGAACGCAGCGCCCAAAATATCTTGATGGATATGGCACTTAAGTCAGCAGCGATTTGATTCATACTGGAACTGAGCTAGGACTTAGGCATTGACAGAAATAGTTAAGTATACCTCCGGATGAGTCCGGCAATCCGTAGACCACAATATGACCCTTCGGGTTCGCCAGATCCTGCAGGCGGGTTTCCCGCCTTCAGGGCTGGACTCACCGTAGGGGCGCGGTTTCCGCGCCCTGACAATGTGGGGCTTGCACCTTTATATGTTCGCTCAAGCTATCAAAAATCTAGTTAAATTGATAATATTGTCTGGAATCGTATCTTGTGCATTTGTAGATTTGTTATATCTGTACTAGTTATGCATATCAGCTAAGATAAATAACTACAGTCATGAGGCGCGAAGCTATGAGCAATCAAGAACTAGAGCAACAACTCCTCAGCCTCGATTTAGAGGAAAGGATTCGCATCCTC
>CAZZYE010000568.1:0-5527 GCA_964658145.1 uncultured Stigonema sp. | reverse complement strand
CCTACTCCCCACTCCCCACTCCCCTCACTGGTAATTCAATAGTAAAGCAGGTACAGTTAGACCTACTTTCAACCTTGATGCTTCCTCCCAGATGCTTAATAAGTTTTTGTAGCAATGCTAGTCCTAAACCCGTACCACCCTGCTTCTTGGGATCGTTACTGGGAATGCGGTAAAATTTGTCAAAGATGCGTGGTAATTCATCTGCTGGAATTTCTACACCAAAATTAGTCATTTGTAATTGAAAGTTATTAGATTTTAATTGGGCAGTTATGGTAATTCTTTCACCCAGAGGGCTGTATTTACAGGCGTTAGTGAGCAGTTCTATCAAGATGCGTTCTAGACTGAATGGATCGCAGATCAGCGTTGTCAGATTGGGATCTATGCTTAGCTGCAACTCATATTGATAGCAGTTCCGGTTGTGTGCATTAAATAGCTTGATCACTTGCGCAAGCCATGAGTGTACTTGAATTGTTTCCAAAACAAAGGGTTTATTGCTTGTATCCAACCGCTGTAAATCTAGAAAATTGGTAACCGTTCAGGGGGGAGTGCCCTGAAACATATCCATTGCCTAATTAATTGCTCTGGGCAGAGAGATTAGACGAAGATGAACCGATGTAGATTTGGGGATATTCACCCAGGCGATCGTAGACGAAGATGAACCGATGTAGATTTTAACCATCTAGGGGGTGGATCAGCAACGCACTACCCAGTAAGTGCAAAAAGCTTGTTCAAAAAAAATAGGTTTGTGTTCAGTAATGTCCTCGCAAACCATTAGAATTATCGGATTTTGCTCTCCATGGGGCAATAATATCCGCGCCACGACTTTTACCCATTCAACCTTACTAGTAGGGCAGTCCAAGCGAAATTCCCCTTCTTCAACTTGCAATGGAGGCGTCGCCCTTAATAATCCCATCAATGCATTAGCTAACCTTTGCCGATCTGAGGGAGCAAACAATTGAAAAATTGGCTTTTGGACCAATTCTTCAGGAGTATAACCAAGATAGCCTGCTCCGAACTGATTTACAGACAAAATCGTCCCAGTTGTCTCCAAACTGAAGTACACATAAGGTATATTTTCATACATTCTGCGATACCACAAAGGGGGGTTGGGGGGATCTTCTTTGCTTAACCGAGCAGTATTGCAACTCATGCAACAATTTCAGTTCACTTGGGTTGAGGTGACGCCACTGACCGGGTTGCAAACCATTTAGTTGTAAATGGGCAATACTCACTCGCACCAATCGCAAAGTTGGAAATCCCACAGCCGCTGTCATTCGGCGTACCTGGCGGTTTTTGCCCTCGGTCAAGGTCATTTCCAGCCACGCTGTTGGCACATTTTTGCGGAATCTGATTGGCGGATCGCGTTCAGGTAGAAACGGTTCTTCTGGCAATAGCCGCACTAATGCTTGTCGAGTACGATAATCTTGGATTTTCACACCTGCTTGCAGCTGATCTAAAGCATCTGTATCAGGAATTCGCTCCACTTGTACCCAGTAGGTACGTTCGTGTTCAAACCGTGGATCAGAGAGGCGATATTGCATTTGCCCGTGATTGGTCAAAAATAGTAACCCTTCACTATCCCAATCCAAACGTCCTACAGGATAAACATCAGGAACCTGGATATAGTCTTTTAGGGTGCTATGTGTGGGAGTGTCTTTTGTAAACTGGCTAAGGACGCCATAGGGTTTGTAAAAAATAATATATTGATAGTTACTAGTCATTGCTAATTGCTAATTGGTCATTGGTCATTAGATTCCCTCACTCACAAAATGGATGAGTATGAATTCACTACCCAAACCTGGATGCCTCAAGTTCTAAAGTGATACAATTGTTAATAAATTTAGCGCTTTTGGGAGAATTCAGGCGATTAGTATAAGAAGAAGTGGGCATTCGGAGAATAGGGGAGATGAAGGTAGACCCGTGAGTCCTGCTTTTAATGATGCCCAAAGAGCCAAACCAACTGATGTATTTATTCAGCCAGGTGCAAGATATGTAGTGCGAGGAAGTAGAGGGCGAGAACACATTTTTGAGCCAGATGGCGAGCTAGTTACAAGTTTTGAGCGTTCCCATAAAGCACATTTAGCTAAGCTTAGGCGCAGTGAGAGGCGACCATTAACAGATGTTGAATTTGAAATATTTCAGGAGATATTTAAATGACTCTAGAACAGATTAATATAGAAGACAGTCTGGAAGACATAGATGTAGAAGACAGACTTTCGTGTATTACAGCCGACTTGGTAAGTATGAAGAGTAACGATCTGTTTCTTGAACGCCTATTTTTACAAGAAGCAGGTAAGTGGATAGAAATAGAATCTTTATCCATTGGTCTTAAGGAAATTGAAACTCAAATTAAAGAATTAAAGGAATTATTCCAAAGAACACTGCGAGTCACTTGGGTGGATTATCCTGATGCGGCTGTAGGGTCTGGCTATTGTTTGATTATCTTCTTTGTAGAAGCATTGCATTGGAGCAATATAGCGCTCTATAATAAAAACCTTTTTTTGAGTAAGTTAACTTATTCAAGTCACACAGCTACATGAGTTTTTATGCAAGGCTTTAGCTAATAACCTCTAATAGTAGCAGGGCAAAAAAGAGAGTACCAGCAAAATATCTTTAAGACTATCTGGCAATCTCCCCCCAACAGAGGAATTGACACATACTCTGGGAATTACGCCCACGAAAATTATTGACCGTGGAGAGCGTGTTTCCAAAAATCGAGTCCAGCCCGTTGATATTTGGTCTTTAGAACTTGCTAAGTTTGACAATAACAGCACTAAGCAAGAGATAGACAAGCAGGTCATTGAGGCTGCGGTAGTGCTACAGCAAATGGCACCAGCGATCGCATCACTAGATCGAACCAAGTGCAATACAGATTTGTACATTAGCACTATTCGAGAAGAAGACCAAGGCGGTTTATCATTACCTGCAGAACTGGTTGCTGCTGCTGCTGCAAGGTTGTCAATCCAGATGTCCATCCTTGTTATGCTGGATGACTACGAAGAACCAGAAGCCGCTTTCATCAATACCTACGACCCAACCAAACTTTGATGCTATAAGCAAGGCAGAATTAAGAGCCTTGAATAATTTCACTTTATTCCTAAACAAGTATCAATTGTCATTTTTAGGAGGCTCATCCTTCCTTCACAATTGTCACGTCTAAGATAGAGCCTTCCTGACTCTGAGACTCTTAGTAAATCTACGCAAATGGTAAGATGTTAAAGGTGTGTGACGCGATCGCACTCCACCACCCCTAAACCTCAGCTTCGCCCTCTCAGAGTCGTTTAAACTAGAATATATAAAATTTTCAAAGGAGTAACTATTCTTCCCACAGCAGAACAAGCCCTAAAGTGTGTTTACCTGTGTCAAGCATTGACGACTGTCTACAAACCAATCTATCTGGTCCGTATGGATGAGCGCACAGGAAAGCTTTTCATTTTAGCTGGAGATGATATAGAAATTCTGATTAGTCGTGATGGCAACTGGGAATATCCATGACAAAACCAAACTTTGATGCTATGAGCAAGGCAGAATTAAGAGCCTACGTTATTGCACATCAAGACGACCAAGAGGCTTTTTACGCATTTGTAGATCAAATAACAGCAAATCCGTCTTCCGTCAAGTATCCCGCGTCTATGACTCCTGAGGAAATACAAGAGGCAGTATTAGAACATATTCAGCAGAAACGCAAAACAGCACAAAGCTAGAAGTTAAGTAGGTAAACAGAATTAATTACACAATGTCCGCTGCGAATGGATCGCAGCGGGATGTAGACCCCGGAGGGGGCTTCCCGCTTTCTTAGCAATCGCAATCGCTGGGATTGCTACTCTTCTCAAGAGCGGAGACGCTGACGCTACGAGCGTCGCTAACGCTTCGCTATCGCGAACAAGAAGCCTCCTTCGGGGTCTACGCTTCGCTCGCGGCGGACTGTAATTAATTTTGTGTAGTTACTTATCTGTAAAAATTGATGACTGCTGCTGTGTTCACATCAGAAATTGTTAACTTTCTTGCTCCGACCCATAACTAAAGTGGTAAGATTGTCTCTCATGCTAGGGGTGCCTGTACAATCAGGCTGAGATTACACCCTTAACACCTGATTCCGGGTAATACCGGCGGAGGGAAGCTGTTTATCAAGGAAGTTGAATATGCGTACAGAATGGGTCACCAAGCGACGTGGGCAGAACAATGTTACCCAAATGCACTACGCTCGTCAGGGTATCATCACCGAAGAAATGCGCTACGTTGCCGAACGGGAAAACCTTTCCTTTGAGCTAATTCGAGAAGAAGTGGCGCGGGGGAGGATGATTATTCCCGCCAATGTCAATCACACTAACCTGGAGCCGATGTGCATTGGCATCGCTTCAAAGTGTAAGGTAAATGCCAATATTGGCGCGAGTCCTAACTCTTCCAACATGGGGGAAGAAGTCGCAAAACTTCAACTAGCGGTGAAGTATGGTGCTGATACTGTCATGGATCTGTCTACTGGCGGTGGTAACTTAGATGAAATTCGCTCCACCATCATCAAAGCTTCGCCTGTTCCCATCGGCACAGTACCAGTCTATCAAGCTTTAGAAAGTGTCCACGGCAACATTGAAAAGTTGACACCAGATGACTTTCTTCATGTAATTGAAAAACACGCCCAGCAGGGAGTCGATTATATGACAATCCATGCTGGGATTTTGATTGAGCATTTGCCTTTGGTGAGAGATCGCATCACTGGTATTGTGTCTCGCGGGGGCGGAATTTTGGCAAGGTGGATGTTGCATCATCACAAGCA
Organism: uncultured Stigonema sp.; assembly: GCA_964658145.1. Classification (GTDB taxonomy): domain Bacteria; phylum Cyanobacteriota; class Cyanobacteriia; order Cyanobacteriales; family Nostocaceae; genus Stigonema. The sequence continues at coordinate 753 of CAZZYE010000568.1, read as the reverse complement.
AAACCCGCTTTACACCCACTTCCACGACATCATTGAAATTTTCCAGAAGTACGATGTCTCCTTTAGTTTGGGTGATTCCCTGCGCCCTGGTTGTCAGCACGATGCTTCTGATGCTGCACAATTAGCTGAACTTAAAACCCTCGGTCAATTGACTCGCAAAGCTTGGGAGCATAATGTACAGGTGATGGTAGAAGGTCCAGGACATGTGCCGATGGATCAAATCGAGTTCAACGTCAAAAAGCAGATGGAAGAGTGTTCGGAAGCACCTTTCTACGTGCTAGGACCATTGGTAACGGACATCGCTCCTGGCTATGACCATATTACTTCAGCTATTGGGGCAGCGTTAGCTGGGTGGTACGGTACGGCTATGCTGTGCTATGTAACACCTAAAGAACATTTAGGATTGCCAAATGCCGAAGATGTACGCAATGGTATGATTGCCTACAAAATAGCTGCTCACGCTGCCGATATTGCCAGACATCGCCCAGGTGCTAGAGATCGGGATGATGAAATGTCCCACGCACGCTACAACTTCGACTGGAATCGTCAATTTGAATTATCACTCGATCCCGAAAGAGCCAAGGAATATCACGACGAAACCCTGCCAGCAGACATCTACAAAACCGCTGAATTTTGCTCAATGTGCGGTCCCAAGTTCTGCCCAATGCAAACAAAAGTCGATGCTGATGCTTTGACAGAACTAGAGAAGTTCTTGGCAAAGGATAAGGAAGTGGTGACACAAAGCTAAGAATG
>CAZZYE010000567.1:0-5530 GCA_964658145.1 uncultured Stigonema sp. | reverse complement strand
TCTGTTGTTTCTTCACGATAAATTCCTTTGGGACCTCTACCATAAGAACCTGACAACTTGTATTCTTCGTTATCTGTACCTCGATAATTGGCGAAATCAGTCGTGATTGTCTCGCCAAAGTGAAATGGAGTAGTGGTTCCAGCACGACAAGCATATTCCCATTCTGCCTCACTGGGAAGACGGTACTGTCTTTTAGGGTGCTTGGTAGATAAGCGATCGCAAAACTCAACCGCATCGTACCAAGAAACGTTTTCTACTGGTCGGTTACCTCCTTTAAACCACGATGGTTCTGGTTCTATGTCGCGGTTAACTCGTAAGAGTGCAGCTACAGCTTTCCATTGTGCTTGCGTGACGGGGTATTTACTCATGAAGAAAGTTGGAACTGTTACTTGGTGTTGGGGGCGTTCCCTGTTGATACTACCTGCTTCTATTTCTGGCGCACCCATCATAAAGCTACCGCCAGGAATGAGTACCATCTCTAACTCGATTCCATTATCTAAGTCTTCTTTATAGTATTGCGCTGTCTTTTGGGTCGTGTTAATAACTATTTTTACCATTGATTTCTACCTGTTTCTTTCTCTCTAAGGGCTAAAGAATCCTCTACGCGGCATCGCACACTACCCTAAATCCGATGTTGTCGTAGTCGTTGTCCGGGAAGTTCCAGTTGCGGCTGGCAGAACGGCAGTCCTCAGGACCGACGTGCCACGAACCACCGCGTAGCAGCTTTTCTCCCTGATTATCATTATCATAATCCCATACACATCCGTCTGTGGGTGCGCCCTCATAATCATCATGGGAATAGTCTGCACACCATTCACATACATTGCCGTGCATATCGTATAACCCAAAAGTATTACCGGGAAAGCTTCCTACTTCTGTTGTTTCTTGACGATCAATTCCTTTGGGACCGCTACCATAAGAACCTGACCAATTGTATTTTTCGTTATCTGTACCTCGATAATTGGCTAAATCAGTCGTGATTGTCTCGCCAAAGTGAAATGGAGTAGTTGTTCCAGCACGACAAGCATATTCCCATTCTGCTTCACTCGGCAGCCGATAAGGTCTACCTGTATATTGAGAAAGGCGATCGCAAAATTCAACAGCATCGTACCAAGAGATGTTTTCAACAGGGCGATTATCTGCTTTGAAATGAGACGGATCGGAGTCGATCTCAACATTGACCTGGGGTAACTGAGCTACAAATCGCCACTGCGCTTGAGTGATTGGATACTTACCCAAGAAAAACGGTTGCACCATCACCTGATGCTGGGGAACCTCCTCTTTATAGCGTGGCTCATCTGGCGGCGATCCCATCACAAAAGTTCCTCCCGGAATTGCCACCATCTCTATTCCCAATGCTACTCCGTCTTTTAGTTCACCTAAAAACTCTACAAAATAAAACGCTTTGTTTTGTTCTTCTTTGACTACTTGTCCTTGAGCATCAACTGTCACCGTTTTAAACTCAAAGGACTGCAACTCTTCGGCAGACTCATCCTCTAGGATAATCGTTGGCACACTAAACTTAAAAGATTGCAGTGAAACTCATGACTACATCACTAAAAATGCCTTCTTGTTCAATTTGATCAAGAGTTGCTTCAATGTCCAATTCATAGTCCAACCCAACCCGGACTACTCGTCGCAGCAAACGCCAAGCTATTTGGACATCCTGCAACTGAATTGGAAAATCGGTCGGACTGAGGTGAAAATTATTCCTAGCATTCTGAAAAATTGGGGAGGTTGATGAAGTTTGAATAGCCACTGGAACTTGCACTTCACCCGTTGGCGTCGATGGGACTGTTCGTCTCCTGGGTGGAATCTGAGGCAGATTTTGTGATGGCTTTGTCGGAGTAGTCTTTTCTGGTGGTGTGGGATCGGGTTTTACAGGCATCTTGGCATGATGCTGCTGCACATAGCGATCAAAAGTGCGGTCAAAAATACTAGCATCATAATTGGCACAGGGCTTGACCCACAATAACCGACAAACCCGCCTTAAATCTTCCCATCCACCTAAACCATAGCCCTGAGTAATTGCTTGTCGCAACAAATCATACTGTTCCAGTGTCAAAGCCATCCCTGCTTCTCGCAACTTCTGAAACAGGTCTAACAATAAAGAATCGAGTAAGATGGGGTGGGAAATACTCATAATTCTCACATTTAGCGCTGCTTTTTCTGATATAACTTCTGATATAATTCCTGATCCTGCTTCGTCTTCAAAAGTGTTCCTAGTAATGGCAATTTCTCAGATAAGTCATTTAAATCTTTCAATGCTTTATCAACATCCTTTCGATCTAAAAGAGCAGTGAGAAATTCTATAAATTCGCTGGTTCCCGGTGGTCTGCTTCCAGGTTTATCCTCCAGAAGTTCGCGAATTTCATAAAAGCGAGTCATAGCTTGGTTGACAAGTTCTTCTTTATTCTTTTCAGATTCGCCAAATCGCTTATCAATAATTTCTTTTAATTGCTGTTGATTAGGGAATTTGATAAAAAAGTACAAACATCGACGGAGAAATGGTTCTGGTAAAGGTTTTTCATGATTACTGGTAATAAAAATAATCGGCTTATGTTCAGGCGTAGGAAATGACTCTCCAGTTTCAGGGATTTCAAAACGTAATTCTTCTAGCTCAAGCAGTAAATCATTAGCAAAATCACTATCAGCTTTATCAATTTCATCAATCAGTAAGATAGGGCGGCGATCGTGTTTTTGTAATGCCTTACCTAGCGCCCCAAAAGTCCGATAATTTTTCTTATCCTCTAATCGCTTCTTTAATTGCCCAGTCTCTATAATTCCTAAAAATTCTTGCAGTCTTCGCGGGCCAGTTCCCATTAATTGAGCATCCCGCAATCGAGCAACAGCATCATAGGTATAAAGTCCATCACGCGCACGAGTTGTAGACTTAATATTCCAGATATAATAATTCCACCATTTTTGCTGTGCTTGTTGGTCTTTTTGTAAGTGCTGATGTGTAAACTCATAGGCAACTGCTCCTGCCAAACGAGTTTTACCACAACCCGGTTCACCTTCCAAAAGTAGTGGTCGTTTCAGTGCGATCGCTAAATTGACTGCTTCTCTTAAATCATCACTGGGTAGATAAGGAAAATACTCTCGCTGGTTCAAGTCCTTCACCCCTTTTTGAGGAGGTTGAATCTTTCCTGTATATTGCAGCCGTAAATCCTGGGTTTGTGCTTGTTCTTCGCTCATCCTGCTAACTTCCAATAGGGTTCGATTGCAGCAATACCATTATCTAATTTAAAAAGTGTATAACAGATTTCTTCAAGCATATCTAAAGGGGTTTCTTCCCACTTTGGAATATCTTGATCAACAATTGATTGCACTTGCTCATCTGCTAAATTCAGTGAATCATATACGTTTTTTTTCCCTAACCAAGTGGTTACATCCTTCTGTAAAATTTTTTCTAAAGGGTTTAGTAAAATAGAATATTGAGGTTCATTAGTTGCAGGTGAATCTTAGCTGTTAAATATCTCCGCACATCATGAGATTCCCAACCGTTATATACCAACTGATCAATTACGGAACCGAAGTGAGGAGCAAGTTCCTTTTCAAGAGCAACAATATCGCCTTTGTCTGCGATATTAAACCACTGCTTGACGTTAGGCCATACACCTCGTCCATTGTCTGGAGTTGGTGCCAGGGCATTAAAGATCAGGTTTTGTATACCAAGTGGAGAACCTAATGTTACTAGTGTATGCACATTCCATTGAGGGTTCGCACACAAAGCCTCATAAGCGACCACCGATCCAAGAGAATGACCAATAATAACTTTAGTATCTAAAGATACCTTATCAGTAACACGTTGCAAGATTTTATGTTTTAGCTCTTTGTCGTGTAGGTAGTGCCGTACTTGCTTCAAGCCAAAGATTAAGGCTTTTTCTGAACCCCAAGCTTTAAAATACCTTGATTTTGAAAGTTGTCTCAGAGCGCGTTGTACAAATGCAGGTGTACGTCCCCGTCCTTGAAAGTCAGGATCTTGAATTCCACTATCTTCTCCAAGTTCGTTTTCCCCACTTCGATTTGCTGCTGATAGTTCCGCCGCCTCACTCCACCATTTCAGAAGTAATTCTTGCTCCCACTCTTCTTTTATATCCTCTGATCTTAGTAGTGGAACAAATGCGGCTCTTGTTCCACTAGGACGAAAAATATCACCATACGCAACGCTTGTAAAGTCTTTGCGTTCTATTCTTGGTTTACCAGCTACTTCTAGCCCTCCTTGTAGAGCCAGTAGCCAGTCATTTTCTATTTGTGGCGCAGTCAAATAATCGTGAAGAATTCCATGAATTCCAACTACTTTCATTACAATTCTAATTATAAAACTATATGATATTTATTTTGAGTATATAGCAATCCGGAATCGTAGCCGTTTACAGGGGTTGATTTGATTTCAATAACCCTCCCGTCTCTCTGTGTTCTCTGCGCCTAATAAGGTTAAATAAATTACTTTTTAACCGCAGAGGCACAGAGAACACAGAGACTGACATCTTGCACCAACGATTGGGAGGGTAAGGTGGGCAGTGCCCACCCTACGATCAGCATCAGCTTTTTGTTGCTCTGATTTTCGCAACAAAAAGCTGATGCAAGATCTAAGGAGAGCAGAGAAATTCTTATCCAAAAATTTTAGACAGCAGGAAAGGGCTAGTCCTAATAACTTGTATCCGCCATGCTTTGGCACTATAATAGCCATTAGACATCTTATATAGATAATATGGCTTTTATGCATTACATAACTTCCAAGGAAGCGCAGACCAATTTTGGCGCGTTGCTTGATTCCGCGCAGCGCAACCCCATCGTGATTAAGCGCCATAAGCGCGACTGCGTGGTCGTTATGTCGATGGCGGATTTCGAGGAATACCGTAAGGCGCGGGCGAAAGCCCTGATGGATTTCTGCGATGACGCTTCCGCCGAAGCTGCCGGAAATGGTATGACGCCGGAGATACTGAACGAACTGTTGCAGTCCTAGCAGGGGTTTTTGTTGCGCGTCATCTTCGATACCAATGTGCTGGTAAGCAGGCTGCTTGCGGCAAAGGAATCGCCTCCCGCACGGGCGGTACGTTTGGTCATGGAAGGCGCAGGGGCGCATCTGTTTTCGGAGGCAACTTTTCAGGAGATTGGCGATGTCCTAAGCCGCGCAAAATTCGATCCGTACCTCTCCCGTGAGAAACGCCTGCATTTCCTATCCGAAATGCGCGAATTGTCCGAGTTTGTGCCCATTGACCGTACCTTCTCATTATGCCGTGACCCGCGTGATAACAAGTTCCTTGATCTAGCTGTCTGCGGCAATGCGAATTACCTGGTTACGGGGGATGAGGACTTGCTTACGCTGCACCCGTTTGAAGGAGTTAGCATTCTCTCACCCGTTTCATTCCTCGCACAGCGATAGCCCCTTAACGTAATGCATACATGGGGCTGCCGTTACACATCCATAATTACTATAAGTCAATACGGTTCGGTTAGAAGCGTCACTCCCGGAAGATCCCCCCAACCCCCCTTAAAAAGGGGGGAAAAAGCCCCCCTTTTT
>CAZZYE010000566.1:0-5535 GCA_964658145.1 uncultured Stigonema sp. | reverse complement strand
TTCCCCCCTTGTTAAGGGGGGCTAGGGGGGATCTTCAGTATTGCATCAAAACCTTTTTCTTTTTAAGGGGGCTAATAAAACCAAGTTTTTCGCTCTTATTCCCCCCTTGTTAAGGGGGGCTAGGGGGGATCTTCAGTATTGCATCAAAACCTTAACTGAAATGTATTGCGGTGGGCATTGCCCACCTCTAGACAGTAGATGTGTATTTCTATCAATTGAAAAGCGCTCTAAAATAATATTAGAACATCATTCTATGGAAAACTTAGCTAGTAGGACAGGGGAGAAGCCTGCCAATGACAGGCAAGATACTTGTCCTACTGTACAATTTATTTTTTTATAAATCTGTAACAGAGTGTTTTGCCATTGTAGCTAAATGAAATTGAGTAGGTACTACGTAGATGCGTAGCAGCTTATCGTCAGACATTGTTCATAACAAGGAACTCATTGTTGTACTCTGTGTCAAAATTTACATGAACCAACGTGACGAACTACAAAAACTGTGCGACTTGCTAGACGAAAAGATACTGCACCTCCGTACATCAAAGATAATTGCGACAGATCCTTTAGTGATCTTCCAACTAGAAAAGGAGATTGAGAAAGCCGAAGCTGAACGTAGTTTGATTACGCAGCAGATTGAAAATTCAGATATAGCAGCATTTAGTCAAGATTTATATCGTGCTTTATTAAAATTAGGCTACAAAGAGCAAGTACTTTCATTTATAAAATTTATCAAAGATCAATCAATAGGAGCTTTTTTGATTCACGGTTCGCCAGATTATGGTCAGCGTTGGTTATTGAATCGTATAGTGACTCAGTATATTGACGACGGCACTACAAGTAAGGTGTTACCAGTAGAACTCCACCGCATAGGGCGTAGAATCGATGTTAACACTCTCTGGCGGGAACTCGCTGGTCGTGTTGGTCTAAGCCGGCAAAATTCACCCTCAGAAATCGTGAAACGAGTTTATCAGTGGTGGCAAACTCAGAATGTTCTCCTGATTTTCCACGATGTGGATTGTATGCCAGAAAACTATTTACACGATCTGATTCACGACTTTTGGCTACCATTAGCGAGTCAAGCACGAGAGTCTGTATCCCAACGCAAATTCCGGCTACTGATGTTTTTCGTCGATTATGAAGGTTGTGTGGGTACTCGGGATACCTTGTTTGTGGAAAAAGTAGCGCCACATTGGGAACCCAGAATTCCCATTAAACTACCAACTATTAATCCATTTTGCCAACAGGTTTTAAATCAATGGATGGAAACTCTGGAAATGGAATTCGACAAATTACCTCTGGTTAAAGTTATCAGTCAAAAAAAAGAACCAGCCCTGGAAATCCTGGAAAATAGTGATAACGGCATTCCAGAACTGGCATTTGAAGAAATTTGTGATTGGTGCGACCATAACTGGTATGAAGCAAAAGACAAATGGCTAAAACACTGAGTCACAACCAACTTGAGTACACTGGGAAGGTACAGCCCAAGGCAGGAGAACAAGATGCGAGTGGACATTTGGTATCTCCCTACTTGCCTAATGAAGACCTGATTGAGGCTGTTAACCTGGCTATTTACCTCCAACGACCACTGCTGCTCAAGGGGGAGCCTGGATGTGGTAAAACACAATTGGCTCGTGCTGTGGCTTACGAACTTTGTTTGCCTTTTGAAGCATGGTACATCAAGTCTACCAGTCGAGCAAAGGATGGTCTGTACACCTATGACGCGGTTAGTCGCTTACGCGATGCGCAACTTGCTGCTACAAGTCGCATTATTAAGGATGAGGATATCCCGCGCATTAGCGACCCGGCTACCTACGTGCTGTGGGGACCATTGGGACGTGCGTTTCAGAAAAATCAGCGGACGGTGGTATTAATTGACGAAATTGATAAGGCTGACATTGACTTTCCCAATGACTTGCTATTGGAACTCGATGAGCAACGGTTTATTGTGGAAGAAACTGGACGGGAAGTTCAAGCAAAAGCTGCGCCCATAGTCTTTATCACTAGCAACGACGAGAAAGATTTGCCGGATGCTTTTTTGCGGCGGTGCTTGTTTCACTATGTAGAATTTCCCAATCGTCAGCGGTTGATAGAAATTGTTAACTCTCACTTTCCTGCTTCATCCCAAGCGTTAGTAGATAAAGCAGTGGTTCGCTTCTTACTTCTGCGGGAGGATATGGGGAAAGATAAAGGGGAGGCTGGTAAAAAGGTCAGTACTAGCGAATTGATTGACTGGTTTCGCGTTCTGCGTCGCTATCCTCAAGATGAAGTTCTGGCAAAACTTGATGGCAAACTGCCATATGCTGGGGTTTTGCTAAAAACTTGGGATGACCATATCCGTTATCTAAGACAAAGCCGTGGACGTGAATAGATTGCTGGCAAAGATATCTAAAACCCCGACCCGACCCGACCCGCAGGCGGTGAGGGAGGTTCTTCCCTCCGGAAATGGGGGTTGTGAATTGCCTTTGCTAGAACTCTTCACTAGGCTGCGGGAAGCAGGCTTACTACTTGGCATTGACGAGTATCAGTTAGTTTTGCAAGCTTTGCAAGCAGGTTTTGGGATCAGTGACCGAGTTGCTTTGAAACGTTTGTGCCAGACTTTGTGGATCAAATCTGCTGAGGAAAAGCGGCTATTTGAGTATCACTTTGAACAAGCGATGGGCTGTGAGGGTGTGATCTCAACATTTGCAACACCATCTGAGTTGCGTAAGATTTATCCGATTACTTACTATCTCATTCAAGGGATTTTAGTCGTCGGAATGATCTTGGGTGTTACAAGCAGTTCCAAAGAGCAAACCCAGAAAAACATAGTCTTGCAAAACCCATCAGTGACACCAACTATTATAGGAACCCAGACAGCAACACGGATTTCAACCCCTACCCAGAAACCACAGCCGAACACAAAACCAACTATTATAGGAACCCAGACAGCAACACTGATTTCAACTTCTACCCAGACACCACAGTCAAACACAAATAGAAACCAACCAAATTTGATTTTTTGGATGCCACTAGTTATAGGCTTGAGTGGTGGGGTAATTGTTTGGTGGGTGGCGACCCAGAAGGCGGAACAGAGCAAGGAAAAACAGAAACCAGGTTTCTTGGACGAAGATGAGGTACAAATAGCTCAAGCAGTGCTGCAACCTATTACTATAAACGAAGATATTCCTGAGAGTCGCTTCATTCTAATCGGTGAGTATTTTCCTGTTACAGAGCGACAAATGAAACAGATTTGGCGCTACTTGCGCCGCCCAGTCCGTGAGGGAGCACCGACGGTGTTAGATGTGGAAGCAACAGTTAATCTGATTGGACGCCAAGGTATACTCCTCAAACCTGTGTTGGTTCCACGTCGAGTCAACAAGGCGGAACTGTTGTTGCTAATTGATCGAGATGGCTCAATGGTGCCTTTTGGTGCGCTATCGCTTCGGTTAGCAGAAACCGCTTTACGCGGAGGGTTGTTGGGTAAAGCGGGCATTTACTACTTTCATAATTGCCCGATTGAATATCTCTACCACGACTCTGATCTTCTGGAAGCAGAGTTAGTTCCTCATGTAATTACTAATGTTTGTTCCGATCGCACTGCTGTGTTAATTTTCAGTGATGCTGGTGCTGCTCGTGGCGGCTATAGTGAAGAGCGTTACGAATTAACTAAAAAATTTCTTGCCCAGATCAAACAGCGGGTGCGTTATATTGCTTGGCTCAATCCTATGCCGAGAAAGCGTTGGGCTAATACCACAGCAGCAGATATCACCAGGCTTGTGCCGATGTTTGAAGTCAGCCGCAGAGGTTTGCAGGATGCTATTGGTGTGCTGCGCGGACGCCCGACAAATTTTGAGGGGCGCAGATTATGAGCAAAATTAGACCTGAAGTTGCCAAGCGACGCATCGAGTCTTTTAGAAAACACTTCGGAACAGCACACCTATATTTGGCATATTATGCTGCATTTCCCTTAGCACTCACACCAGATTTGTTATATTCTTTGTGGGCTAACTTTCAGAGGGATATTCATGGTGAAGTTCTAGGTATTCCCTGGATAGCAGTGGCAGATTTGCTGCTTTCTAGTTTATGCGATGAAGTGGGGCATGAACTTTACGAGATGAATGTGGCAGTGCGAAATGTTCTGCTGAATCGATTGAAGGAAGATGAAAAGTTTGGTGAACAGCGGATTCATGAACTGTCGGACTTCTTGCTCAATTATGTCCGGCAGCAAATTCAAAGCGACGATCCTGACATTCAGGACTTTGCCCAGGCTCAGCGATGGATAGCTTTAGCATACACCCGATCTAATCAGGCAACTCGTGAACTGGCGTTGGCTCTTGGAAGTGCCTATCAAAAGGATAGAACGGATCTCATCCGATTAGCATCTTTGGTGGAAACATTGGCAGAACCACTGGGTGGATGGGAAGAATTCCAGCCGCTTTTGATTTACGCTCGTGGAATGGGAAACTTTGCTGGTGGCAATTTGGAAGCCGCAAAAAATGAGCTAGGCAAAGTCCTTGGGAAAGGAAACGAAATCAAAGTTGCTGGTATAAGTTTGCCTATTCCTGAACAAATCAGAGCAAAGAACTTATCACGGCGAAAGGTAATTCAATATCTGGGTTGGGGAAGTGCTGGGTTAGGTTTGGCAATGTTCGGAGGATACGTACTGCAAAAAAATTCAAAACAACAGAAACCCCGCGTCTCAGAGAAGCCGGGTTTCTTGCCACAATCCGTGGTTCTGCAAACCGTTCAATTTCAAGTTGTCACCGTCGATGAGCGCGGAAATATCACCAATCGCCGTCCCAGTCAGGCAAATTTCTTTACAGAAAATTTGGGCAACGGCATCACTTTGGAAATGGTAGAAATTCCAGGGGGAAAGTTTCTCATGGGTTCGCCACCAGGGGAGAAGGAGCGAGTTTCATCTGAAGGTCGACAGCACACTGTCACCGTTCAGCCCTTTTTTATGGGCAAGTATACTGTAACCCAGGAGCAGTATCAGGCAGTCATGGGTAATAATCCCTCTGGTTTCAAAGGAGCAAAAAGACCAGTTGAACAAGTAAGTTGGGATAATGCAACTGAGTTTTGTGCTAAACTATCACAAAGGACTGGAAAAACCTATCGGTTGCCTAGTGAGGCAGAGTGGGAATATGCCTGTCGGGCAGGGACAACTACCCCGTTTTATTTTGGTGCGACTATTACGACGGACCTAGTAAATTACAACGGAAATTTTCCTTATGGTTCTGCACCTAAAGGTGAGTTCCGAAAACAAACAACTGATGTCGGCATTTTACCCCCCAATGCATTTTTCTTATATGATATGCATGGTAATGTGTGGGAATGGTGTCAAGATACCTGGCATGATAATTATAATGGAGCGCTTGCCGATGGTACTGCTTGGATAAATGATCATGATAATCAACGGATGCTGCAGGGCGGATCGTGGTACGACGTCGCGAGGCTCTGTAGATCTGCGTTTCGTCGCAGGGGTCCGCACAACGACAGGGGCGACGTGTCGGCTTTCGGGTTGTGGTGGGGGCGTTCAGGACTTAGTTGCCCTTT